>NZ_CAWVCU010000111.1:0-10506 GCF_963927765.1 uncultured Agathobaculum sp.
GAATAGCAGGGATATGCTATAATCGGCAGGTAAGGAGGGATGCATCATGCCTTGGTGCCCCAAGTGCAAAGCAGAATACCGGGAGGGGTTCACAGAGTGCAGCACCTGCAAGGTGCCGTTGGTGGATACGCTGCCCGAAGAAAATGAAGTTCTGGAACGGGAGAAGTTTGTTCTGCCGGATGGGATGGAAAAGCCAATCGCGGTTTACACGGCGAGCAATCGGCTGGAGGCAGAAACAATCTGCGATTTGCTGCGTGAGCATGATATTGCTGTGTTGGATCGTCCCGCAGCCTTTCGGCAGATTCAGGCCTACTCCGGTGCGGATGCGCGCTTTGGAGTGGAAATCATGGTAGATGCCAGCCAGACGGCGCAGGCGCGGGCTTTGATCGAGGAAATGAAGCACGATCTGGAGAAGCAGCCGGTGGATGAGGATGAGTTGGCGCGGCTGGCGGAAGAGCAAGCAATGGAAACGCCCGAGCAGCCGATGGAGGACAATGTTTCCTTTAAGCTGCTGCCTGTTGTGATCGGTGTGATCGTGGTTGCGCTGGCGCTGCTGTATTTCGTGGCGAATTAAAGGAGGAGAAGTATATGCCGTGGTGTCCCAAGTGTGGGGCAGAATTCCGCAAAGGCTTTACTGCCTGTAATACCTGTCATGTCAAGCTGATTGGGCATAAGCCGGACGGTACGGAGACGATCGAAGAGATCGCGCCGCCGCCTGAGGGATGGGAGCGGGAAAGTCCGAAGAAACAACGTGTTCTGCGTATTTTGCGTGCCCTGACCATGGTGTTGCTGGCATTGGCGGCAGCGTTGCTGCTGCAAAACCTGTAAACAGATGAAAAAAGCGTGTACTCAATCGAGTACACGCTTTTTATTGCTATTCCTTACAGGATGTCATCGAACAGGCCGGTCATATCCAGCGTTGCAAAATAATCCTTGGGGGTTTCCGCACGGCGGATCAGCTCAACCGATCCATCCTCGCGCAGCAGCAGTTCTGCCGAACGCAGCTTGCCATTGTAGTTGTAGCCCATCGAGAAGCCATGCGCGCCTGTATCGTGGATATAAACGTAATCACCGATATCGATGCGGGGGAGGTTACGGTCGATGGCGAACTTATCGTTGTTCTCGCACAGGCCGCCGGTCACGTCATAGGTACGGTCGTGCAGGGCGTCTTCCTTGCCGAGCACGGTGATGTGATGATATGCACCGTACATCGCTGGACGCATCAGGTTTGCCGCGCACGCATCCAGACCGGCGTATTCCTTGTAGGTATGCTTGTGGTGGATGCACTTAGCAACCAGCGCACCATACGGCCCAAGGATAAAGCGGCCCATTTCGGTGTAGATTGCAATATCGTCCATGCCTGCGGGCGTCAGCACTTCTTCATAGGCACGGCGAACGCCCTCGCCGATGGCCATGATGTCGTTCGGCTCCTGCCATGGCTTGTAGGGGATACCTACGCCGCCGGACAGGTTGATAAACGCGATGTGCACGCCGGTTTCCTTCTGCACCTCGACTGCCAGCTTGAACAGAATGCGGGCAAGGGCAGGATAATATTCATTGGCTACCGTGTTCGAAGCGAGAAATGCGTGGATGCCGAAGTGCTTGACGCCCTTGGCCTTCATATACTTGAACGCTTCGATTAGCTGTTCGCGGGTCATGCCATACTTGGCTTCCTGCGGGGTGTCCATGATCTCGTTTTCCAGCACGAAGTCGCCGCCCGGGTTGAAACGGCAGGACATGGTTTCCTTCCATTCGCCAACCTTGTCATAGTAGTCAAGGTGGGTGATATCGTCAAAGTTGACGATCGCATCCAGATCGCTGGCCAGCTTGAAATCCTCATTCGGCGTGACGTTCGAGGAGAACATGATGTCGTGGCCGGTGATGCCGCATGCTTTGCTCAGAAGCAGCTCGGTGTAGCTCGAGCAGTCGCAGCCAAAGCCTTCCTCGTGCAGCAGCTGCACCAGACGGGGATTGGGCGTTGCCTTGACCGCAAAGTACTCCTTAAAGCCCGGATTCCACGCGAATGCCGCCTTGACCTTGCGTGCGTTTTCGCGGATGGCTTTCTCATCATAGATGTGGAACGGGGTGGGATAGGTTTTTGTAATTTCCTGTACCTGTTCGAGTGTCAAAAAGGGTTTCTTTTCCATTGGTTTTGTTCGCCTTTCCTTTTAGGGTTTATTCATCGGATTGTTTGCCGAGGATGCGCTCAAAACGGCGGCGCATGTCATCCTCGATACGCTGGGTTTCAATTTGGTCGATTTCCGCGATGCGGCCATCTCTTACGATGACGACCATGCCTTCGCCCAACATCGGAGGAGCGTCGGCGCGGGGGAAATTGACCATCTTTCCACCGATTTCAACAACCACATCATCGCCTTCAAAGCGATCGACAATACCGGTCTGTTTCATGCAGCATTCTCCTTGCTTGATGACGGTGGGTGTAGCGGGAAAATGACGGTGCCGCATTCCGCGGTGATGCGGACATCGCTTACTCCCGCAAGGGACAGATTTTGCAGCGTTTGCGGGTCGGGGTGGCCGTAGTCGTTGTCTACGCCGCAGGAGATGACGGCAACGGATGGTTGAATGGTTTGCAGAAAGGACAGGGAAGAGGACGTTGCGCCGCCGTGATGCCCTACCTTGAGCACATCGCAGCGCAAGGATGGGTAATGTGCAAGGAGTGATTGTTCGGCGGCGGATTCTGCGTCGCCCATCAACAGCACTTTCTGCTCATCGGCCTGAAACAGTGTGATGAGCGAACGGTCGTTCAGGTTGCCGTCCGGCACATCGTCTGCGGGGCCGAGAAAGGTGAGCGTAGCGCCGGAGTCAAACGCCAGCGTGTCGCCCGGGGCGGGAATAGTCGGCTGGATGCCCTGCGCTTGCAGCGCATCCAGCAGGTCGGAAAAAGAAGTGGTATTCTGCGTTTCCGGCCCCATATAAAAATGTTCGACCGGAAACGTGTCAAGCACCTGCGCCATGCCGCCGATGTGGTCGGCATGGGGATGCGTCGCCACGGCAGCATAGAGCCGCGTAACGCCGAGGTCTTCCAGATAGCGCACAACCGCCGCGCCGCTTTCCGCAGTACCAGCATCAATCAGAACGGCCTGCCCGCCCGAAAGCAGCAGCGCCGAATCGCCTTGACCAACGTCGATAAAATGCACGGCAGTTTCATCGGTCAGTGTTTGCTGCGGGAGAAAGCGATCAGCAAATTGCAGGATACCGCCCAGAACGAATGCAACGGCGGCAGCACACCACAGGAACAGCCGGAGCCTGCGTTTCATTTATTCTTCGCAGGTGCGGTAGGAGTCGAACTGATCAGTGACTTCCTTGGACGGAGCGGGGGTCAGCAGGCTGACCACAATAATGGCGATCAGACCGCAGACAAAGCCGGGCACGATTTCATACAGCTCGAAGATGCCACCGGACAGCTGCGCCCAAACAAGGTCGACTACGCCGCCGACAATGATGCCGGCATATGCGCCGTATTTGTTGGTGCGGCGCCAGAACAGAGAGCAGAGCACGAGCGGACCAAAGGCGGAGCCGAAGCCTGCCCATGCATATTCCACCAGACCGAGCACGGTGCTGTTCTGGTTGGTGGCGATGAAAACGGCGATCAGCGCAACGACGATGACGCAGATGCGGGAGACCCACATCAGTTCGGACGGCGAAGCGTTCGGGCGGATCTTGTTGTGGTAAAAGTCCTCGGTGATGGCGGAAGCCGTGACCAGCAGCTGACTGTCAGCCGTGGACATAATGGCAGCCAGAATTGCAGACAGGAAAATACCTGCGATAAACACCGGGAAGATACGGCTTACCATGTTGATGTAAATGGTTTCTTCGTTACCGGCGGTGACCAGCAGGCCGTCGCCCAGGAACATGCGGCCGGAAACGCCGATCAGCACGGCGGCGGTCAGCGAGATCAGCACCCAAGTGGTGGCGATGCGGCGGGATTTCTTGATCGCACTGGGCGAGGAGATGCCCATAAAGCGAACCAGAATATGCGGCTGGCCGAAGTAGCCAAGCCCCCATGCGAGCAGCGAAACGATGCCGAGCACGGTATAGGGGGTGTTGGTTTCGCCGTCAACAAACATGTTCAGGAAGTTCGGGTTAAAAGCATCCACCTGTGCAAAAAAGTCGGACGGGCCACCGAGCGAATTGATGGCAATCGTGGGGACTGCAATCACGCAGAAGAACATCAGCAGGCCTTGGAAAAAGTCGGTCCAGCAAACAGCAAAGAAGCCGCCTGCGAAGGTATAAGAAATTACGACAACTGCGCCCACCAGCAGCGATACCAGATACGGGATACCGAACACGGAGGAGAACAGCTTGGCGCAGGAAACGAAACCGGAAGCGGTATAAAACAGGAAAAATACCAGAATGAATACGGCTGCAATGACCGAGATCATGCCGCTTTCATCGTGAAACCGGTTTTTGAAAAACTGCGGAAGTGTGATGGCGTCATCTGCCACTTTGGTATACTGGCGCAAGGGCTTTGCCACCAGCAGCCAGTTCAAATAAGTGCCCACGGCAAGGCCGATGGCGATCCAGCCGGCGGAAATACCGGACAGGTAGGCGGCGCCGGGCAGACCCATCAGCAGCCAGCCGGACATATCCGACGCCTGCGCGCTCATCGAGGTGACCCAGGAGCCGAGTTTGCGGCCGCCGAGGAAATAATCGGTCGTCGTTCGGCTTTTGCCCATAAAGTACATACCGATACAGATCATGAAGATCAGGTATACGACAAAAGCGGCGATCGTAATGATGCTGTCAAAGTTCATGTGTATTTACCCTCCCCAAATTCATGTTTATTATACATGGAAACTGCTTTTTTTGCAAGAACGCGGGGAGAGAATTGCGTGGCAGGATAAAAATATACGCTTTGCACAATTTTATGCACATTTATCTGACGGCAGTTATCAGAAACGTCTGTGCGTGGGACGCAGACACAATAAAAGGGGCTGCGCATGCGCAGCCCCTTTGAATCGGCGGAATATTTATAGTTTCATAGCCCGTGCCAGCTTGCTTTCCGGCTCCGGCACCAGCGAAAGATGCTCGGCAAGCTCGGCGGCAAGCGCATGAAATGCCTCTTCGCTGCCGGCAACATATTCCAGCTCGATTTCGCACAGCGGCGCGGTTTTGTCTCCGTGCCGCAGTGTGCCCTGATCGAGCGCCAGTTCGCACACGGTATTGTCCTGCTGCAGCAGGATGGCGCAGCGGCGGAAATCCACCGTGCAGATGATCTCCAGCGGGGCGGCAAGCGCCTGTGCGCAAAGCGTCAGCGGCGCGCCCCGTTTGGGCAGGATGGAAAGTCCCTCTGCAACCGTCTGCGCGAAGCATTCATATTCCTCGTGTGCGCGCATGCCCTCGGGGGTATTTTCGTTGCGCAGTTTCAGACAGCACACGCTGCGGTCGTTTTCTTTCCGCATGCGCAGCGCGGCTTGCTGCTCGCGCAGCAGACCGTCCGCCGTGTCGAAATACTGCGACTGCATGTGCAGTGTTCGGCTTTGCGTGCCGATGCGGGAGGAGGCCCATAACAGTGCCTGCCCCAATAAGCCTTCATCGGCGCGCCACTTGTATTCCTTCTCCATGCCTTTGTTCATCAGCGCACCTGTCCGTTTCCGTAAATGATATATTTGGTGGTGGTCAGCGCGGTCAGTCCCATCGGGCCGCGCGCGTGCAGTTTCTGGGTGGAAATACCGATCTCTGCACCGAAACCGAATTCAAAACCGTCGGTAAAGCGGGTGGAGGCGTTGACATAGACTGCCGCTGCATCCACTTCGTCGAGGAACCGCTGCGACGCAGCGTAGTCTCGGGTGACGATGCATTCGGAGTGTCCGGTGTTGAAGCGGTTGATATGGTCGATGGCCTCATCGAGCGAATCGACCACCTTGCAGGAAATCTCGTATCCGAGGTATTCGCGGCCGTAGTCCTCGTCGGTTGCGGGCAGCACTGCATTGCCGAGAATCTCCATGGTGCGCGGACAGCCGTGCAGCACAACGCCGTCGGGCGCAAGGCCCTCTACCGCCATCGGCAGGAATGCAGCGGCCACATCCTTATGCACCAGTAGGCTTTCGGCCGCGTTGCACACGCTCGGCCGCTGGCATTTGGCATTGACCAGAATGCGCTGCGCCATTTCGAGATCAGCGGAGGCGTCAACGTACACATGGCAGTTGCCCGTACCGGTTTCGATGACCGGAACGGTCGCGTTCTGCACGACCGCACGGATCAGCCCTGCGCCGCCGCGCGGGATCAGCACATCCAGATAGCCGTTCAGCTTCATCATCTGGTTAGCGCTCTCGCGCGAGGTATCCTCGACCAGATTGATCGCATCGGCGGGCAGGCCTTCCGATTCCAATGCGCTGCGCATGAGCTGCGTCAGGCACATGGAGGAATGAAACGCCTCCTTGCCGCCGCGCAGGATGCAGGCCGATCCTGCCTTGAAGCACAGCGCCGCCGCGTCCACGGTTACATTGGGGCGCGCCTCATAAATGATGCCGATGACGCCCATCGGCACGCGCTTTTGCCCGATCAGCAGACCGTTGGGCCGCTTATGCATACCCAGCACCTCGCCGACCGGGTCGGGCAGCGCGGCAACCTGCCGGCAGCCCTCCGCAATGCCTGCGATGCGCTTTTCGTCCAGCATCAGCCGGTCGATCAGTCCGTCCGCCAGACCGGCGGCGCGGCCGTTTTCAATGTCGATGCGGTTGGCGGCGATGATCTCGTCTGCGTGCGCTTCCAGCGCATCCGCAATGGCGAGCAGGCCGCGGTTTTTATCGTTTGTGCCGAGTTTTGCCACCGCGTGCTTGACACGGCGCGCATCCTCGGCAATTTCCAGCAGTTGCCGCATGGCGTTTCACCTCGTTTATCCAAAAATCAGTATGGAAGCTGGCAGGAATCAGCCCAGCCAGCCGTTGCAGTATGCCTGTACGCCCAGAAACGCGCCGATGGCCCCGCCGATCAGCGCCGCAATGACCTGAGCCTTGGAGAAAACACGCAGATTCCCGCCGCAGAGCACGTCGGTCAGCCGATGAATATGGAATTTGGTCATGCGTGTTCCTCCTCTCGCGCAAACAGCGTGCCGACCGGCCTGCCGTCCACAATGTCATACAGGATATCGTCCTTGTCGCCGTTGGCTACCAGCATGGGGATGCCGGCATCCATGCACAACTCCGCGGCGGTGATCTTGGTCGCCATGCCGCCTGTGCCGTGCGCCGAACCTGCGCCGCCCGCCATGCGGCGGATTTTCGCGTCGATCTTGGACACGTGTCCGATCAGCTTTGCCTGCGGGTTTTTGCGCGGGTCGGAATCATACAGTCCGTCGATATCCGAGAAGATGACCAGCAAATCCGCGTCGCACATGCGCGCGACCACGGCGGACAGGGTGTCGTTATCGCCAAAGTTTTCGATATGCTTGAGCTCGGCGGTAGCGACGGTGTCGTTTTCGTTGACGATCGGCACAACGCCGGTGCGCATCAGCGCGGTAAATGTGTTGTGGATGTTTTCGCGCTGGTCGTCGTCAATGATGTTTTCGCGCGTGAGCAGGATTTGCGCGACGTTGATGCCGTATTCGAGGAACATTTTGTCGTAAATATGCATCAGCTCGCACTGGCCGACCGCAGCGGCGGCCTGTTTCATCGCAAGCTCGCGCGGTCGCCCGCCAAGCCCGAGCTTGGCAGCCCCCACGCCCACCGCGCCGGACGAGACCAGAACCATGTCAAACCCACGGTTTTGCAGGTCGCTGATCGTGCGCACCAGCCGTTCGATGCGGCGGATGTTGAGTTTTCCGTTTTCGTATGTCAGCGTTGAGGTACCCACTTTGACCACGATGCGGCGTACCTCGTTGATATGCAGCATAAATCTCACCTGATGTCTGTCCGGTCGTTCATCCGGACGGAATAATTCATTCTTATTTTAGCACAGTGCAGCGTATCACACAAGAAAAACACAAATCTTTTACAAATTTGCGCGCTGACATCGTTGTGTACAAAAAACGGGGGTAGGACAGCGTATCTTTGCACAGATTTTGTGTTCCAAAAGGGGACGGGTTGTGGTATACTATATTTTATCATATTATGCCTTTTCAACGACTTTTTTGCGAAAGGAAGGATTTGCATGGCAAATCGTGTGACCATACAGATTGCAGGACAGCAGTACACCATGCTGGCGGAGGAATCTGTGGAATATATGAACGAGGTGGCGGAACTGGCGCAGCAGACCATCGCGGAGTGCGGCGGTTCGGCGTCGTTTGCGTCCACACGGGCGCTGGCGCTTGCCACGGTCAACCTTGCCGATGAATATATCAAGGCCAAGACAGCGGCGGAAGCTGCTGAAGCCAAGTGCCGCGCACTGGAGGCGGAGAACACCGCTCTGCGGCAGCAGGTCAGCCGCAACAGCGCAAATCATCCGGGGAACCGTCATAAATGAGTAAGGTAGAATTGCTGGCACCCGCCGGTTCACCGGAAGGGGTGCGCGCGGCCGTGCAGTCGGGCGCGGGCGCGGTGTATATGGGCTTTGGCACGTTCAACGCGCGCCGCAACGCGCAGGGCTTTTCAGCGGATGAGATGGCGGATGCCATCGCCTATTGCCGCGCGCGAAATGTGAAAACCAATATCACGCTGAATATTCTCGCAGGCGACCGCGAGCTGGATGCGGCGCTGCGTGACGCAAAGTTCTTGTACGAGGCGGGCGCGGATGCGCTGATCGTGCAGGACTTGGGACTGGCGCGCCTGATCCATGCGCACGCGCCGGATTTTGCGCTGCATGCGTCCACGCAAATGACCATTCATACCCTCGATGGCGCAAAGCAGGCACGCGACCTCGGCTTTTCGCGCGTGGTGCTCAGCCGCGAGTGCACGCGGGACGAAGTGCGCCTGATTACCGAACAGGCGGGCGTGGAGACCGAAGTCTTTGTGCACGGTGCGCTGTGCATGTGCTATTCCGGGCAGTGCTATCTGTCTGCGGTCATCGGACAGCGCTCGGGCAACCGCGGCTTGTGCGCGCAGCCCTGCCGTCTGCCGTACAGTGGGGGGTATCCGCTCTCACTCAAGGATCTGGCGCTGGCGGGGCATGTGGCGGAGCTCGCTGACCTCGGCGTGTCCTCGCTCAAGATCGAGGGACGCATGAAGCGGCCGGAATACACCGCGATCGTTACGAAAATCTATGCGGATTTGCTGCGGGAACACCGCAACCCGACATCCGAGGAGCGAGACACGCTGCGGCGCGTCTTTTCGCGCGACGGCTTTACCGACGGTTACTACACCGACAAAAAGGGAGATGCGATGTTCGGCACCAAGACCGACGTGCCGCTGCATGAGGTGCAGTCTCTGTATGATGAGGCGGCGCACCGTTTTGCTGAGGGCAAGGAAGCGCCGCTTGTGCCGGTTTCGCTGTGCTTTACCGCGCGCGAGGATACGGGCGCGGTGCTCAGTGCGGACGGTGTTTCGTCTGCCGCGGCGGTCGAGCGGGCGCGTACCCGGCCGACGACGCCGGAAATGGTGGAAAAATCTCTGCGCAAGACCGGCGGCACACCGTTTTATGTCAACCATCTGCGTATCGAGGTTGCGGACGGCCTTGCTATCCCGGCCTCGACGGTTAACGCCATGCGGCGCGACGCGCTTGCGTTGCTGCTGGCAAAACGCGCGGCCCCGCCATCCCGAGACTGGCTGGAAGGGGCGATGCTGGCGCGTGACGATGATAGCCGCCCGCGAACCGGCTTCTGCGGCTATACCGCGTCCGTGCGCACCAAGGCGCAGGCGGACGCGCTGCGCGATTTGGGGCTGGAAACCATTTATGTGCCGCTGGATGTCGCGGCACAGACAGGTCTGCCGGTTATCCTGCCGCGCGTCTTTTCGGATGCGGAGCAGGGGAAAATCGAAATGCTGCTGGGTCAGGCGATGAGCCGCGGCACGCGGGTCGTGCTGGCGGGCAACATCGGTCAGGTTGCGATGGCGCGGCGGCTAGGCTTTGCCGTGCGCGGTGATTTTGGGCTGAATGCGTTCAACAGCAAGACGCTGCACGCGCTGGCTGAAATGGGCATACAGCGGCAGACACTGTCGTTTGAGGCGCGTTTGGCGCAGATCCGCGACATGTGCGGCCCACTGGAAACCGAAATGATCGTCTACGGCTATCTGCCGCTGATGATCTTTGAAAACTGTGCCATCCGTCGGCAGCACGGCGGCAAGTGCAGCTGCGAGAACGGCGTCACCTATCTGACCGACCGGCGCGGCGAGCGCTTTGCGCTGCTGCCGGAATACGGCTGCCGCAATACGCTGCTGGGCAACCGTGCGCTGTGCCTGCGTGAGGATGTGCGGCCGCTGGGCGTGCAGACCGCGCGGCTGCTGTTTACAACCGAATCTCCCGAGGAATGTGTGCGGATTGCCTGCGCATTCCTCGAAGGCAACCCCTTGGAGGGGGAATTCACCAACGGACTATATAAAAGAGGAGTCGAATAATGCAAATCGTTCTGGCGTCCGCATCGCCGCGCAGACGCGAACTGCTGGCGCTGATTAC
>NZ_CAWVCU010000112.1:0-4266 GCF_963927765.1 uncultured Agathobaculum sp.
AGCTTGCCAGCACGGTGGCGGTTTCGCTCTCCGCGGGCAGCGTGAAGGTCAGGCTTTCCGAAATCCTGTCTAGCGGGTTCTGCTCGCCGTCGAGCAGCGAAATGATGTATTTTCCGTCCTGCTGCTGCACCTGCACGATCAGTTTGCCGTGGGTTTCGCAAAGCTTTGCCAGCGCCTCGGCATCCACCGTGATGCTGTGTTGCGCATCGCCCAGCATGACCTGCACGCTTTGTGCGTCGCCCAGCGCTTCCAGCATGGATGGGTCAAAGGTGACCTGCACAGGATCACCCTCGTCCAGTCCGGTGCAGACAATGCGCAGCACGATCGTGACCGTCTTGTTGAGCGTCACGCCGTCCAGCGTCTGGTCAAGCGCGTCCTTCTGGGTCTGCGCCTGCGACAGGCTCTGCGCAATGGTGTCGGCATCGATGGTCGCGGCATTGCGGCGGCATTTGACGTCGGTCACGCTGGATTCGGTGACCGCGTTTTCGATGTACGCGGCGATTTCGCCCTTGGCGGCGTCGTTAACTACCGTGCCGTCCATATTTTGCAGGGCTTCCGTTAGATAGGCGGCCTTGTCCTCGCCCGCCGCGTTGTAGTCGAGCGTAATATTGGACGTCTGCTGATCCTGCTGCACGAGCGCGTGCAGCGCGTCCTCGGACGCGGCTTCGGTCTCGGTCGAGACCAGCCGGAAGCCTTGCATGGTCTGCTTGACCGTCGCGCAGCCGGCCACCTTGCCGTCGACATAGATGACGATATAATACAGATCGTCGGACATCTGGTAGATCTCGCCGATCTCGCCATTCAGCTGCTCGGCAAAAAGTTCGGCAATCGCCTGCAGCTGCTCATTGGTGAACATGTGCGAGACTTCGGGGAAGGAATACGACGGCTTGCCGTAGGACTGCGCATACGACAGCAAAACGCTTTTCAGGGTCGAGCGGTCATCGGCAGCGTCAAATGACACACCGTTTCCCGCAACAAATCCGGTATAGGAATCATCAAAGATACTCATGTCCGAACCGGGATGTTCGGAAAGCGGCAGAAATTCATCCGTGACCAGCTGGTCAAAGTCAGTGATTTTGAACATCACGCCGCAGTTTGCAATCATATTCCCGTCGCAGCGCGCGGGGTCATGGGTGAAAGCATCCTCCGGATAGCAGGGATAGGACTGCAAAAGTGGCCGGTACCCCTCGTTCCACGCGTCCTTTCTGTCCTGTGCCAGCGCGGACGGGTTTTCCGGATCTGCATAGAACGCAGAATTTTCCTCCTGATAATATAAATCGTGCAGCGTGGAGATTTGACCGTTTTTAATCTGGTAATAGCACCATTCCCATGCTGCAGAACCGCCGCTGTAATTGAGATACTCGCCGATTTCCAACACGGTTTCCCCACCGATTTTGCCCAGCATCATGCTGCCCATGACCGCCCGGGTCGGATAAAGGATGTTCGCGTTGACGGCTTTTCCGTTTTCATAGCCCCAAAGCTGGCACAGATTGCCGCCTGTCGCGCCCGCAGAAGTGTGCAGCACCGCCAGCACCGGATAGCCGTCGCCCGCAAAATCGCAGAGCACCGCTTTGATGTCTGCGGTTCCGGCCTGATGATAGATCAGATCCTGCATATTGGCCACTTCGTTGGGCAGCGTATCCAGAATGTTCGCATAGGCGGTGGCCATCTGGGCATCCATTTTACACTTGCTGCGGTCACCGAGGTAGGCAATCTCCTCGAGCAGTGTCTGCGCGGATACGACCTTCTTCGGGATCTTGATTCCGAAGTCCTGCAGAGCCTGCTGGAGCGCCTCATATTCGCTTAGGCCGAAGGTGCCGCTGTCCGAGGAAAAGCCGTAGATATACTGCAGGGTGTCGTAATCCAGTCCGACGCGCTGCAGATGGATTTCATTGAGCGCCGCCCCTTCCCCGGACAGGCCATGCTGAATCCCTTCGTCATAAATCTGCTGCTCCTGTTCGGAAAACGGCGCATCGGAATCAACCGCATCCAGCAGTTCACCGTCTTTGTAATACAGGATGTGGTCAGTAAAATGGCGCGTCGAGGCGGAAAACAGCACATTTTGTCCACTCACTGAGCAGACGGAAACATTGGACACCCCCATGGAGGCGATAAAATTGTACTTGGCGTACAACTGCACCGCTTTTTCTCCGTCGAAGGTGTAAATTTCAATATGGATATCCTGACCCAGCGTTTCGGACTGCGATGCGCCAACGTCCGGGGATGCATAGAGTACAATCAGCTCGTCCTGCCCGTCTCCGGTCAGATCGTACTGCAGAATGCTGATCAGACCGCGGTATTCGGCGTTTTCATCATAGATTTCTCGCGCACTCTTCTGGTCGATTACGCCAAATTCATTGACAAGTCCCTGAATCACCTCGGCATAGGCTTGCTGCTGTGTTTTCTGCGCCATTTCCTCGACCGGCGCGGTTTGTTCGGTCTGCGCGGGTTCGTTTGGCTCGCCCTGTTCGGGTGTTGTTTGCCCGGGTGCCTGCTGCGCTGTACAGCCCGCCGTGCCGCACAGCAGCAGCGCCGCCAGACAGGCGGAAATCCATCTTTTTTTCATCTTTACCCTCATGTTTTCGTTAAGTCAGCTGCTGCATCATGCGGTATGACAGCAGCACGCTCTGTTCGACCGAGCAGTTTTGCTGCGGGGACAGCGCGGTCGCGCTGGTGCCCTTCATAATACCGTGCTGTGCCAGAGAAGTGACCGCTTCCTTGGCGTATGCTGAAACTTGGTTCGCATCGGTGTAGCCGGTCAGCGAACCACCCGCGGTCAGCATCTGCTCGCCGGTCTGCTGCTGGATGTAGCTCGCCGCGCGCCACAGCATGGTGGCAAGCTGCTCACGGGTCAGCTTGCTATCGGGTGAGAAAGTGGTATCCGAAGTGCCGTTGACGATGCCCGCGGCATACGCTTTGCGCACGTCTAGCTCGGTGCAGTCGGCGAAGGTGGATGCGGGTGCTGCGGGCAGCGTCTGACCTGTCACGGTTTCCGCCAGCCGTACCGCCAGCTGCGCAAATTGCAGGCGGGTCGTGTTATCCTGCCAGCCGGGGTTACCGTTCAGTTCTGGAATCAGCCCGGCGGAATCCGCCGCTTCTACCTCGGCTTTCGCCCAGTCGCTCGGCGCGGCAAAGGCGGCCAGCTCGGTGTCGGAAGGAACGTAGTTTGCGGGGTAGGTTCGAATGAAACGATAAGTGCCGTCGGTGTTCTTTTTGATTACACTGTAATACAGGTCGCTGTTCAGCGTGCCATCGTCATGGCACCATTCCTCCATCATGCCGGCTGCGAAGTAACCACTGCCCAGATCATACAGGTGCTGCGGGATGAACTGAATCGTTCCAGGAAAGCTGCCCATACCGAAATAAGCGTGGAAGCACAGCATATCTTGATAGACATAGCAGAAATTGTTGCTATCTTCCATATCCGGCAGCGTAGAACGCTTGAATTTGGAAAAATCAAGCGTTCGGCCGAATAACGCAGTCGTCAGCTTGTCCGCATCGCTTTTGGTAATTGCTCGGTCGAAATTAGGTAAGTCAATCCAAGAGAGTCGATCTATTGCATCAAATGCAATATTATGATCGTACCACGCATCATTTATCATCTGAAGCAGTTTTTGATCGCTGATGGTGCGATAATCTGCGTCATATCCAGAAAACGGAGGGAGAAAGCTCTCAAACAGCGCTTTGCGCTCGCTCGCAGAAAGCGAGGACAGTACGTCCTTGTAGCCGTCCGCAGCGGTATCCAGCGCGGCGACTACCTTGGAACGATCGGAATGATTGCCCTGAAGCATTTCTGTGCGCGAATATTTGGCATTCATCTCAGCAACCAGTTGCTGGAATACCTCATAATCCGCCATGCTCTGTCCAGAAAAATAGCGATCATTGACATGATTGTCTGTGGTGAACATATTTTCTTGATAGGATTCTACCCATTTTGCATCTTCTACCCTGTGCCATTCCCCATTTTCTATGGTGTAGGTATAGTATATCTGATGGTCCTGACGGAAGGACAAATGGTATCGGAAAAACATCTGTTCCGGCGCTTCTGTGCTGCGCGCAAGTTCATAATATGCCGATTCAGGGGGATCGTTCATCACAAAGTCCATTGCGGCGGATGCGATCTTCCGACTGCCGTCCCATACTTCGTATCGTTTGTTTTCGTATGATTGATTGTCCCAAAGCAGCAGCTCGTCCGACCCGTCGCCGTCAAAATCGACCAGATAGGAGCTTGCGTTGGGCATATTGTCCATTGCCTTGAGGTACGCG
>NZ_CAWVCU010000113.1:0-18900 GCF_963927765.1 uncultured Agathobaculum sp.
CACTTTGCCGTCCCATCATGCTCCGTCCCTCCTTTGTTTCTATTATATCATAGAAACTGAGCATCTGGGGATTTTGTCAACAGGTCCAGGGACTTACGCAAAAAGATGATATACTGCCTGCGCTACACCGTCATGATCGCAATCCTGCGCAATATAACGCGCCAGCTGTTTGAGCGCCGGGTCTGCATTGCCCATCGCCACAGGCATGCCAACCGCGCGCAGCATTGCCGCGTCGTTATCGCTGTCCCCAATGGCAGCCATTTCCTCCGGAGCAACCCCCAACTTTTCACCCAAACGGATGAGCGCTGCCCCTTTATCCACACCCGCCGGCATAACCTCAAAGTTATCGCTGCCGGAATTGGTGATTGTGATGCCCGGCAGCGGACGAATGATTTCGAGCGCCTTGTCCAAATCGGCGCGCTCTCCAATCGCATACACCTTGGTCACATCCAATCCCCGCGCACGGATCGCGCCTGCAATGTCATCCAGCACGACCTTGTTGGCATGAAACCCTTCTATGCGGTAATTCTTTGCAAAATCGCGGTTAGAAAACGGGTTAATGTAGATTTTGTCGCCTACATAAATCATCACACGCACGGGTAAATCCTGCACGGCAGCAACTGCCTGCGCGCCGATTTCGCACGGCATCGCCCAGCTTTCCAAAATCCGCTCATCCGAGGCTGTCGCAATGGCCGCGCCGCCCGCTGTGACCATATAGTCCTCGCAGTCGATTTCGCGGGCAAACTCCGCCGCCTCTCCGACAATGCGCCCGGTGGACAGTACCACATAGATGCCGCGCGCCTTGACCCACGCCAATGCCTTCTGGTTTTCCGGCGTAATTTCCTTTTTTGAATTGAGCAAGGTGCCGTCCAGATCGACTGCAAGCAAACGATATCTCATGCATCTTCCTCCTTCATCCAATGATAGACCGCTGCCGCCACGCCCGCGTGGTCGTTATCCGGCGCGATCCAATCCGCGGCCTGCCGCGCGGCAAGAGAGCCGTTCCCCATCGCCACGCCGATGCCCGCCGCGCGCAGCAGCGCGCAGTCGATGTCATGGTCGCCGATTGCCATTGCCTGCTCTGATACAATGCCCAGATGACGGCATACCGTCAGCAGCGCCTCCGCTTTTCCAGCCTGCCGCGGCATGATCTCCAAATACTCATCCTTGGAGCGAAGCAGGTCGACTGCAAGCGCTTCCTTCTGCAGCGTCGCATAAAATCGGTCGATATCAGCCGCTTCGCCCATGCACAGCAGCTTGTGCGGCGCACCTGCGGACAGTGTGTCCTCCAGTGCAACAACCGCAGGGCGCAGCCCGGTGATATCCCCCTCAGCCGCGTTCCACCGATCCTCCCGCTCGACAAACCAAGCGGTATCGCGGTACAGACTGAGGGAAATATCCTGTGGTGCCAGTCGCAAAACCGCTTGTACTGCCTCTACCGGCAGCCTGCGGTCAAAAATGCGCTGCTTACCCGTTTGAATGAGCGCACCGCCGAAGCTCGCCACCGGCCCTGGCACGTCCAGCGCCCGCGCAATCGGCGCAATGGCCTGCGGCGGCCTAGCGGACAACAGGCAGATGCAGACGCCCTTTTCCGCCGCATACTGCACTGCCGCCCGATTCTCGGGCGGCAGATGATGCGCAGTGTCAAGCAGGGTTCCGTCGATATCAAGGCACAGCAGACGAAGGGGAAGCATAACGTCTACGGTCTTGCTCATGCCTGCTCCACCGCCTTTAGGATATGCGCCACATTGCGGCGGCCGTTGCGAATGCCGAGTCCAATCAGTGCAGCACAGGTCACGCTGGCAAACGCCAGCACACCCCCTGCCACGCCGCATGCCAGACGCAGCCCGGCTCCGCCGAGCCCCCACCAAGCCAACACGGCGGCACAGGAGGAAAGGAGCATCACGTTTCTCAACCAGACGGACAACCGTCCCAGCGCGTCCTTCTGCTGCTCGGCTTCCCGAAGCAGCGTTTTTTTACTCAGTTTGGTTTTCATCTGCGGAAACTCCTTTCCAATGCTGTTTTTTAGTAGCTCAGCTGCGGATCAAAGAAGCCGAGCAGCACACCAACCAGCGCCACGCCGACCAGAATGAGCATCACGGTCGTCGGCGCCATTTTCTTTTTACTCATCAGCCAGTAGCAGAACATGACGGCTGCGAGCGGCAATAGCTTAGGGAAAATTGTGTCGAGCACACCTTCCTGCAAGGCGATGTCACCGGGCAGGACCAAAGGCGTCGTAATGGAAATCCACGTTGCAGCAACCGCACCGATGACAACCGTGCCAAGCATGATGACCGATTCGCGGATGGCGTTGGCCTTTTCGCCGACAATCAGTTCCACCGCCTTACCGCCCAGTTCATAGCCCTTATAGTACAGGAAGCGCATGCCAAGCGTTAGCACGATATTGTAAACCAGAATGTAGAAGATTGCGCCGAGCGGTGAACCGCCGGACGACATACCCAGTGCAATGCCGAGCAAAATCGGGATGAGCGTGCCAACCAGCAGGCTGTCACCGATACCGGCGACCGGGCCCATCAGGCCGGCGCGGATACCGTTGATCATTTCGCCGTCGATCTCTTCGCCGTTGGCCTTAGCCTCCTCAAGTCCTGCGGTCATGCCGACGATCACCGTGCCGAGCTGCGGCTCGGTGTTGAAAAATGCGGAATACGTCTGGAGGGCATTCTTCTGCTCCTCCTTGGTTTCATACAGCTCCTCTACCAGCGGGAGCATGGCGCACAGGTAACCGAACGTCTGCATGTGCTCCTGCGAGAAGCAGGTCAGATGGCCGTAATACCAGTTGCGGAAGGATTTCGCAAGCGCCTTTTTGGAAAGCTTCTTTTCAGCCATGGTCAAATCTCCTCCTCGTCGTCATCGAATTCGTCCGTACCGGTGTCAGATGCAGCAACAGGCGCAGCCTTCTGCATGCTCAGCAGCTTGATGCGGTAATTGATGACCGCGAAAAAGCCGCCAACAACCGATGCCGCAATCAGGTTCAGGCCCATGCAAGCCGCCAGCGTAAAGCCGAACAGGAAGGTCAGCAGATCGACCGGCTTGGTCGCCACCTGCTTGAGCAGAATCGCAATACCGACTGCCGGGAGGAGTGAGCCGACCGTAAACAGCGTTTTCATGGCGATGCCGTCCATCGGCAGATAAGCCTTCATCAGATCGACCATATTGACGCCGACCTTGGTGATGATAAACGTCGGGATAAACGAGCACAGGATGTGCGAGATCCACGGCAGACCCATATCGACCACATAGAGCTTTTTCAGATCGCCTTTTTCGAGCGCTTTCCAGCCCATGTGCTGCCAAACAAGGTTGACAGTAGCCGTGCCGTAAAACAGAACCGTACCGAGCGTACCCACGGCAGAACCGAGGGTGACCGCCATTGCCTGACCTTCTGCGGAGGCCGGGTTCAGACCCATGCCGTGCACCGCAACGATGGACAGCGGGATACCGATATAAGAAATGGCGCGCACGTCAGCGGAAACCGTGCCGCCGGGCGTGACCAGCGCGATATAAACAACCTGAATCGCTGCGCCCAAATAGATACCGGTCTGCACGTCGCCCATAATCAGGCCGACGATCAGGCCCGCGACCAACGGACGGCCCAAGGTGTAGTTGCCGAACACTGTGCCGCCAAGGCCGGGCATGGACGCCAAACAGGCGAGTAATCCGAACAATGCCGCCTGCCATACCTGGATTTCCATAAAATCCTTCACCTTACCTTTCTGATAAAACCCCTTTTGTTGTTATCGCCAAACCGCACACAGCGGCCTTGCAATACAATCAATAGCCGAACTGACCGCGGAACTTCTTCCAGTTGCCGATGGCAGCTTCCTTAATGAGCGCGAATTCGACCTCATAGCCTTTCTGCATGATCGCCTCAAGTGCATCGGCTTCTTCCTGTGTGATGGACTGGTTGTTGCCCAGCTTGATCGCGCCCTCGCGGTCGTTGCACGGCCCGATGATAACCGTCTTGACCTCGCCGGGATCAAAGCCATCGTCCACCAGAATCTGCTTCATCGTGATCGGGTCCTTGGTAATCAGGAAATAGCGATCCTTGCTCGCCAGCACCTTGCCGCACTTGGCGCGCCACTCGTCGAGCGACCAGACAAAGGTCTTTTTATCGCTGGCATTTTTGTAAGCCGCCTTGAGCACCGGCGTTTTTGCCGCTTTGTCATTGACGGCAATCAGGCCGTCGCAGGGATATTCGAGCGCCCAGCGGGTGCAGGTCTGGCCGTGGATCATGCGATCATCTACGCGAATAAATGAAATAGACATATGGTTTTCCTCCTTATCGAATATGGCAAAACTGCATCAGATTTCGTCCTCGTCGCCGCCGTCGAGATCAAACGGCTTGAGCTGACCGCGGCCTTCCTCCATAATCTCGGTCGCAATCTGCGTGAGCGACGCGTCCGCATCCGCAAAAGCGGCGGTCAGAACGAGCGGCAGGTTCATGCCGCCGATGGCGGCCGTGCGCTCGGCCAATCCCTTTTCCGTCAAAACCTCCATCGCGGTCGTCAGCGGCGAACCGCCAATGATGTCCGCAAACAGCAGGATCTCGTCCTCCGCCGTAATATCCGCAACCAATTCCGCGAACGCCTTCCGGTAGGTGTCCACATCCATCCCGTCGAGCAGGCTGGTCGAGCGGATATCCTCGCGCCCCGCACCGGCCATCATGCCGACTGCATTGTGCAGCCCCGGTGCAAACGTCCCGTGGCTGACCAAAATCAGATAACGCATGCTCATGTTCCCCTTTCTCGTTTTTGTTGAGACAATTTTACCAATTCATCCATCAAAATACATCTGTACATTGTCATGAATGCCGGATGACACTTATCCTGTTTTGCATGACAAATGTCATTTGCTTTGTGCAAAAATGCAAAAAAGCCGTCCCCGGCTTTGACAAATCGCAAAAACCGGGGACAGCTTTCTCCCGTCGATGCCTGACGCATCCGTTTAATTTTGCAAATATTCCTCCAACTCCCGCTGCACGCGCTGCAGTTGAAGCGACAGGTTGTGATCGTCCTCCATGGCAGTCGACACCAGACTTTCCGCCAGCAAAAGCGCCTGATCGTAAGCGCGGAAATGCGGTGCGGCAACCGCCTGTTCCATCGCGTCGGACAGGATTTCCAGTCCGAGCCGGCTTTCGCCCGGGGTATCCTGCCGCAGAATCTGCTGGGTCTGCGGCGACTGGGTGACGCGCCGCAGCGCGGAAACGCTGTGCGAATCCGTATACAGCATACTCTGCGTCTCGTCCGAGCAGGTCAGCTCTTTGAGGAATTCCCATGCCAGCGCCTGCTCAGACGACCGACTGCTGATGGCCGCCAGTACGGTGCTGAGTTCCGACCGTCCTGTACCAGACGGCCCGCCCGGCATTTGGATGCAGTCCCACTCAAAATCCGAATACCTCTTGATGCGCCACGGATAGGGCTGATAGGTGCGGTAATCCGAGAACAAAAACGGCCGGAACGCCACATGCCCTTCGTCAAAGCTGCGCGCTGTGATATCACAGTCGGCATATAATTCCTCCAGCCGCTGCGCAAACCGAACCGCCTCCACTGACGCCGGCTGTGCAATCAGGCAGCTGCTCCCATTCTCGTCAAACAATGCCGCGCCATTAGCTGCAAGCGCATCCCGCCAAGTATAGCCATAGCTGCCGAACTGGTCGATCGTGCCGTCGCCGTCCGTATCGCGCGTCACCTGCGCGCAAATCTCATAAAAATCGTCCCATGTCCAGTCATTGTCCGGCACCGGAATATTTTCCGCCTCCAGTAGCGTCTTGTTGACAAACATCAGGGTCGGCACACATTCATATGGCAGCGCATACTGCACGCCGCCTGCCGCGCCGCTTTGAAGCGCGGCTGTATAAAAATCCTCCGTCGAAACCGCGGGATCGCTGGCCAGCAGATTGTCCAGCGGCTGCAACGCGCCCTGTTCTGCCAGCATGCCGAAATCCTCCGGCAGTACCATGAATACATCCGGTTCCCGACCCAGCAGATATTGACCCGTCAACCATTCGGAATAATCTCGCTTTAAAATACCGCTTGTATACTCCACACGCACATTGGGATGCGCCTGTTCAAACCGCGCAATCGCAGCGTCGATCACCGCATAGCAGTTGCCGGTCGGCGCATCCCAATAGCTGCCTGCCACCACGCCGACCGTCAGCACGGTTTCCTGCGCCGCGCCAAATACCGTCACTGCCAACACCACGGCAGCCATCACAACGCCGCCGAGCAGCCGTTTCATCCTCTGCTTCATGCCTTATCTCCATAGGGATCGGCCGCTACACCGGTCTGTACCGCCCAAATGGCCAGCTGTGTACGATCGCGCAGATCGAGCTTGCTCAGCGCGCTGCTCAGATAGTTGCGCACCGTTCCTTCCGACAGACAAAGCGCTGCCGCAATCTCCTTGTTGGATTTGCCGCAGCCTACCTCCCGGATGACCTTCCATTCGTTTTCCTGCAAAGCGGCGGTCTGCTGCTTGTCCACCGGAATCTGCATGCTGCCGCGCGCCATGCGCGCAAACATTTCCAGCGCCTTGGAAGCCACGCCGGGCATGATGATCGAGCCGCCGCGCACCACCTCGCGCACCGCGTTTGCCAACTCACTGACCGAAACACCCTTGAGCAGATAGCCGGACGCGCCGTAACGCAGCGCGCCGAACACATATTCGTCATCGTCAAATGTGGTCAGGATGATGACCTTGATCTGGGGATACGCCGCTTTGATCAGCCGCGTGCATTCCACACCGTCCACCTCGGGCATGCGGATATCCATGAGCACTACATCCGGCTTTTCCTTGCGCACCAGCTCAATCGCCTCGCGCCCGTTGGACGCCGTTCCCACCATCTCGATATCCGACTGCGCATCCAGCACAAAGCTCAGGCTCTGGCGAATCAGCTCCTGATCGTCTGCAATCAATACACGGATCATATTTCATCCCCCCATCGAAGTGGTATGGAAGCTTCTATCCGAAACCCGTTTTTTCCGTTCACACGCAGGCTGCCGCCGAGCAGCCGCAGCCGCTCCCGCATATGACGCAGCCCAAAACCCTGCTCGATTTTAACGCAGCCGATGCCGTTATCCTGTACCACAATCGTCATGCACCGCTCCTGACAGGACAGAGATACATCAATTTCGGTCGCATGCCCGTGCCGGATGGCATTGGTCACGCTTTCCTGCACGATGCGATAAACCGCATCCTCTTCATCCTGCGATAGGCGCATATCCGCCGTCTGCACATCCAGCCGAATGTCTGCATGTGAGGTCTGCTGCATCTCACTGCACAGCTTGTCCAGCGCTTCAGACAGGCGGAACCGTTCCAGCGCATCCGGACGCAGCGCGCTGACCGAGCGGCGCACCTCATTCATGCCTGCGCGGGCGGTTTTCGCAATCAGTTCCATCTGTTTGCGCGCCATTTCAGGCGAAATATCCATCATCTGAATGCAGGCGTCCGCTCCGGCGGTGATGCCGGTCAGCGCATGACCGAGCGTATCGTGAATTTCACGCGCCAGACGGTTGCGCTCGCGGGTTTCCGCCATGCGCTCGCTTTCCGCCGCATATTCCTTGAGCTGACCGTTCAGCACGGACAGCTTGTCATTCGCCCGCGCCAGCTGACTGTTCAGGCGACGGATGGCGGCGTTTTCTTCCGTCCGTCTGCCGACCAAAATCACCATATAGCCGATAAATAGAATCAAATTGAGCGCGCTGAGCAAACCGATGGCCGTCTGCATCAGCTGACGCGGCTGCCCTTCATAATAAGCCAGATATTCGGATACCGAAACCATACCCAGAACGGATTGCAACACATCCAGACTGGTGAGCAGATAAAGCGAGGTCATCGCGCCAAGGAACACCATGCGTCCCCGTCCGTGAAGGCTGTCCACCAGATTGACCACTGCAAGCAGCAACAGACCATTATAATCCAGATGCAGTGCCAGAATCACCAACAGGGCGAACCCCGGCTCCAGCAAAAACGCCAGCCATCCGTTTCCCAACCTGCCGCGCCGGTAAGCCAGATCCACCGCGACAAACGCAAACAGGCCAAGCGCCGCAAAAGAAACGCTCCATGGGGCAGCCGGCAGCATGCTTAGCCCCTGCAAAAAGTTCACGCCCTCGGCTCGCTGCACGGCACGCAGCGGTGTCAATACAAAAACCGCACCGAGAAACACGCACATCGCCAGATTGATGAGCAGCGTCCCCTGCCGCAGCAGGGTCAGGCTCTCATCGGTCGGCATGGTGCGATTGTCCGTCCCTTCCGACATGCCGCAGCCCCCTTTCCCCGTCCGTGCTTCATCGGACGCATGCAAACCGCACTGCACACGCCACGAAACGGGTTTCCTATGCATAAATTATAATATATATCCCTCGCAAGGTCAAACAGCATATCCAGCCATGCAGAAAACAGTTTGCACGCTCTTCTCCATATGATATGATAAAAGAAAATAAGGGGGGACTGGCAATGAAATGGAGACGGCTGTTTCTTGCCGTGTGCAGTGTAGCGCTGGCTGTATGGCTGTGCCTGACGCTAGGCATTTTCGGCAAACAGGATGAGGCACCGCTGCGCATCGGCGCAACCTATATGACGATGAATAACCCGTTTTACAGCGTCATTGACGAAGAGCTGCGGCTCATGATCGAAAGCCGCGGCGATATTCTGCTGACGCGCGATCCCGCGCTTGATCAAGACAAGCAAAATGACCAGATACACGAGCTGCTTGCGGGCGGGATCGACCTGCTGGTCATCAACCCTGTGGATTTTCAGCAGATCCGCCCCGCGCTGGAGGAAGCGCGAGACGCAGGTGTACCGGTCGTGATCGTGGATTCACAGGTCAGCGACCCCGCGCTGGTTGCCTGCACCATTGCTTCGGACAATTACGGCGCGGGCGTATTGTGCGCCGAGCATCTGATGCGCACGCGCGATTCCGCGCGCATCGCCCTGCTGGAGCATCCAACCGCCCAATCCGCGCTCGACCGCATCCAAGGCTTTTGCGATACCATTGCCGACCAGCCGCAATATCAAATTGCCGGCCGCGCCAGCAGCGACGGTCAGCTCGAGCTTGCCATGCCCGCGCTGGACAGCCTGCTGGATGCCGACCCGGATATTGATGTGGTGATGGCGCTCAACGACCCGACGGCGCTGGGCGCAATGGCCGCGCTGGAAGAGCGGCAGCTGCTGGATCGGACGCTGGTTTACGGCGTGGACGGCTCCCCAGAAGCCAAAAACATGATTTTCGAAGGCGTCATGACGGCAACGGTTGCCCAATCCCCCATTCAGATCGGACAGACGACCGCACAGGTCATCTATCAGATCCTGTCCGGCGAGGAGTATAAAAGCGAGATCATCGTGCCGGTCGAGCTGATCACAGCGGAAAATGTAGGGCAGTTCGGCTCGGATGGCTGGCAGTAGGGTAAGCCACTTTGCGAAAGCATCCTTGTGGCTGTTTGAACGCATTTTGGCATGGAACATACAAACGCGCAAGCACTCTCTAACACAGAGTGCCTGCGCGTTTCTTTTCTATCCTTTTGCGGTCAATCCAAATCCGCTCCCTGCGAAGCAATAACCTTTTTATACCAGAAGAAGCTGTCTTTTCTCCGGCGTTCGAGCGTTCCCACGCCCGCGTCATCCTGATCGACATAAATATATCCATACCGCTTGCTCATCTCCCCGGTTGACGCAGAAATCAGGTCGATCGGCGCCCACGAGGTATAACCCCAGAGTTCCACGCCGTCCTCAACAACCGCGTCGATCATGGCCGCGATGTGTGCGCGCAGATACGCGATGCGGTAATCATCGTGGATGGAGCCGTCCGCTTCGGCCACATCCTTTGCTCCCAAACCGTTTTCTACGATGAAAAGCGGCTTCTGATAGCGGTCGTACAGGTTGTTGAGCACAATACGCAGCCCGAGCGGGTCAATCTGCCAGCCCCATTCGCTGGACGCGAGATGGGGGTTCTTCAAAGTCTTGGCGGCGCTGGTGGTCTGCTGCGCCCCGATGCGCTCCGGATGAGCAGCAATACAGCGGCTGGAATAGTAGCTGAAGCTGACAAAATCCACCGTCCCCTTGGCGAGAATCTCTGCATCCCCCGGTTCCATCACCGGCATGATCCCCTGCCGTTCCAGCTTTTTGCGCGCATAGCCCGCATAGTAGCCGCGCACCTGAATATCGCTGAAGAAATAGTTCACATGATCCTGCGCAATAGCAGCCCAGACATCCTCCGGATTGCAGCTCCACGGATAATAGGTGCCGCCCGCCAGCATGCAGCCGATACGGAACGAGGGGTCGATCTCATGTCCCAATTGCACGGCTAGCGCACTTGCGACCAGTTCGTGGTGCGCTACCTGATATTTCACCCGATCCTCGTCTTCGCCGGGCCGGAAACACACGCCCGCCCCGCCAAAAGGCAGATGCATGAGCATGTTAATTTCATTGAAAGTCAGCCAATATTTCACCTTGCCGCGGAACCGGCGAAACAGCGTTTCGCACAGCCGCACAAAGGCCTGAATGATGCGCCGATCCCGCCAGCCGCCGTATTTCTCCAGCAGCACTACCGGCAATTCAAAATGGCAAAGCGTGATGAGCGGTTCTATGCCATATCGGCGGCATTCGTCCACGATGGATTCATAAAACGCTAATCCGGCTTCATTGGGCTGTTCTTCCTCCCCCGTGGGGAAAATGCGTGTCCAGGAAACCGAGAAACGATAGCACTTGAAGCCCATTTCGGCAAAGAGGGCAATATCCTCTTTCCAACGGTGATAATGGTCGATGGCTTTCCGACCGGGATAATAGGCATCTGCAGGCAGGGTATGATAATCCTTCTGCCCCCGCATGACGGCTGAACGATCCGGCCCCCACGGGATCATGTCGATCAGGCCGGGGCCTTTGCCGTCGGCATCCCAGCCGCCCTCCAGTTGGTTGGCGGCAGTCGCGCCGCCCCAGAGAAATTCCTTCGGTAAATGCTTGCGCATCGCAAAACCTCCCCTATTTACTGCAACTGCGGAATGCCAATCAGGGGCGCGCCCGTATCCATCAGGCCGGACGCATTCGCCTGCACCTGCTCATAGGCATCCGCATTGGTCAGCAGCACGACAACCACATCCGGGTGACCCGCCTCTGCAATTGCCTTGCGGTCAAAGGTGATTAGCTTCTGCCCCGCTGCAACGGTGTCGCCCCGCTGCAACGGTGTCGCCCTCCTGCACAAAGGTCTGAAAGCCCTTTCCCTTCATATCGACCGTATCTACGCCCACATGAATCAAAACTTCCATCCCGTCCGGGCTGGTGATGCCGACCGCGTGCCCCGAATCCGCCACCGAACTGATTACGCCGCTGAACGGCGCGACCACGGTGCTGTCTTCCGGCAGGATGCCGACGCCCTGCCCCAGCACACCGGAAGCGAAGGTTTCATCCGGAATCTCTGCCATCGGTACGACGCGGCCACGCACGGGACAGGTGACCACACCGGGGAGCACAGCAACGTTTGCCGTCTCTGCGTTTGCCGCTTCGTCCGAAAGCGGAGCCACCGTTTTCTCGTATTTGGCGCACAGGATAAGCGTCACAACCGCTGTCACCGCCGCCGATATCACCAGCGCGATAATGATGTTGATAAAATACGTCATGGAGTTATCGCCGATGTACAGCAGCACGGCAGGCAGGCCGGAAGAGCCTGTCGCAAAGCGGTGCGTATGCGTCAAACCGGCATACAAACCGCCACAGCCGCCGCCGATCATCGCGGCCACGAGCGGATACTTCTTGGGCAGGTTCACGCCGTACAAGATCGGCTCGGTAATGCCCATCAGCGCTGTAATACCGCCGGAAAGCGCAAGCTGCCGATCCTTCTGGCTGCGGGTGCGCAACGCAACGATCAGACCTGCCGTACCCTGCGCAATATTGGAGCATACGCAGCCCGGGCCAAAGATGCTGTCATACCCCAGCTCCGCCATCTGCATCACGCCCAGCGGGGCAACGCCGTTATGCAAACCGAACATGACCATAACCGGCAGCGCACCGCCGATGATGACTGCGGGCGCCCAGCTTGCATTCACGCTGAGGAAGTTAAAGAACACCGCCAGATACTGGCCCACCACATTGCCGATCGGGCCGAGTATCGAGAGCGCCAGCGTGCCCATGACCAAAAACGTCAGCATCGGGACAAAGACCAAATTCACCGACTTGGGAATCCATTTGTTGAGCTTTTTCTCGACAAACGCCTGCACGAAAATGACCAGAATAATCGGAATGACCGTATTGGCATAATTGACCAGCTGGAACGGGATCACGCCAAAGAAATAGACCGGTTCTCCTGCGGTCACCAAAGCGCTCCAGCTGGTATGCATCATGATCCCGGCAACGCCAGCCGCCAGCACCGGATTGCATTTCAGCTTCTGCGCCTCTGTAAACGCAAGCAGAATGGGCAGGAAATAAAAGATCGCGTCTGAGAAAAAGTTCAGGATGTAATAAGTCTGGGATGTATTGTCGATCAGGCCGAATACCACCAAAAGCGCCAGCAGCGCCTTGAGCATACCAGCCCCGGATAAGGCCGGGATGATGGGCTGGAACGTGCCTGCCACAAAGTCAATGACCGTATTGATGACACCCTTCTTTTGTGCCGGTTCCTCCTGCTGCGGCTTGAGATCCAGCATTGGCTCAAGCGCTGCGAACAGATCCGCCACATCGGTACCGATCACCACCTGATACACACCGGCATTGATCATCACCTTGCGAACCCCATCGAGCGCCTCCAGCCCTGCGGTATCCGCCTTGTTCTCATCTGCCAGAGAAAAGCGCAGCCGGGTCTGACAGTGATAGCAATTCCGAACATTATCCTTGCCGCCTACCAGCGACAGGATCTGTTCGGCTAACTTATGATAGTCTTTGCTCATGCAAATTGCCTCCTGTTTTCTCTTTCATCCGGTGGGATGCTGCGCAAGCGCGTCCGCTCGCCTTGCAGCCGTCCTCTTCCAGTTCTCTTTCCCCTTTTGCGCGCAAAAAATACAAGTATCTGCCGAAATTCAGGCTGTTTGCCTGAATTTTCTTCCGATACTTGTATTATAAATCGCTATTTTTACTATGTCTAATACTTAGAAATAATACTCAACTATTACCAGAAAACATAGTGATTTCGTGAATGAACCGCTTGACCGCTTCGTTGGATGGCTGGTGCCTTTTCCGGACCAGCACAGAAGTCGTATACTGCTCCGGCGACAAAGGACGGAAGCAGACGGAGGCAATCTCATAGCGGGACACCGAGCATTCCAACGCCAACGCATAGCACAATCCATGCGCGACCAGCTGCGTTGCATTGCCGATCAGATTATAAACGCCGAAAATCTTGAGCGCCTCCTGATTGAGACCAAACCACTTGGACAGATTCTCCTGCACCTCCCGCCGTCTTGGCAGCATCAGCGGCACATCCTTTAAATCCTCCATCGTGACCGCGCTTTTTTGTGCCAGCGGAGAATCGGTCGGTGCCAGAATGCCCCAGCGATCCTTTTCCTGCAGGCGCAGGCACGCATAACGGGATACCTCGACCGGCTCGGTCAGCAAGCCGATATCGAGCAGCCCCTTATCAATCCGTTCCTTGATGATATCCGCATTGCCCGTAAACAACTCATAACTGACACGGGGATACTTCTGGCTGAACGCACGCAAAAAGGAAGGGAGTATCTCTGTTGCGGCGGACTCTGCCGTGCCGATCGAAATCGTCCCACCGATCGGGCCGTCCTGCGCCCGGATCTCATGCTCGATTTTGTCGATCAGCGTCAGTACCTCTTCCGCACGGCGGCGCAGCAGGATGCCGGGCTCGGTCAGGGTGATATGCCGGTTGCCGCGGAGGAACAGCTTGACCCCCAGTTCATCCTCCAGCTCCGCCAGCTGACGGCTCAGCGTCGGCTGCGTCACATGAAGAAGCTCCGCCGCATGGGAAATATTCTCCTCCTGCGCCACGGTCAAAAAGTATTTCAAGACCCGCAATTCCATTTCGCACACCCTCCGTTCCCTGTCAATACCACGCATCCTATCCGATTGGCCTGTTTCATTTTAGCACATGCGCCCTTTGGGAACAAGACCGCCCGATATAACCAGTCGAGGGGCGCTGCGGAGTAAATATCCGCAACGCCCCTCCATGTGATGATATGAAATGATATTGTCGATTTTATAAACGAAACTTCATCAGAATGCCTATACACACTTACAGGTTTTCACCATGGCTGGCGATCACATCGCGATACCAGTAAAATGACTTCTTCCGGATGCGTTCTCCTGTTCCGCTGCCGTCATTGTCCTGATCGACGTAAATCAGGCCGTACCGCTTGGACATTTCCCCCGTGGTCGCACTGACCAGATCAATGCATCCCCAAGAGGTATATCCCATCACATCTACGCCATCTTCCTCCACGGCCTGTATCATCGCCTGAATATGCGTTTTCAAATAGTCAATGCGATAGTCATCCACAACCGTGCGCTCGGACGTCAGCACGTCGATGGCACCCAGACCATTTTCCACCACAAAAAGCGGCTTCTGATACCGGTCATACAGAGCGTTGAGCGTGATGCGGAAGCCAAGCGGGTCAATCGGCCATCCCCACTGACTGCAGGTCAGATACGGATTCTTGGCCGACGCGAACACATTGCCTCCGGCGGCTTCCCCTTGTCCATCGGCGCGCACACACCGGCTGTTATAATACGAAAGGGCGATGAAATCCGCGGTATGCTCCTGCAAAATGCGAGCGTCCTCTGGTGCCATATCGACATGAATCCCCTTGCTCTCCCACAGTTTTTTTGCATAGGTCGGATACGCACCGCGCGCCTGCACATCGGTGAAGAAATAGGTTTCCCGGTCTTTCTGCATGCTCTGCCAGACATCCTCCGGTCGGCAGCTGTAGGGATAAACGCTGCCCGCCGCGATCATGCAGCCCACCTGACAATTCGGATTAATCTCATGGGCGAGCTTTGTCGCCAGCGCGGATGCCACCAATTCGTGATGCGCCGCCTGATACTGAACCGCAAGCGGGTTTTCTCCCTCTTCAAACCGAATACCCGCGCCCATAAACGGCAGATGCATCAACATATTAATCTCATTGAAGGTGATCCAATAGCGCACCTTACTATGAAACCGGCGGAAAATCACCTCGCAATAACGCAGATAGGCATCAATCACCGCTCTGCTGCGCCAAGAGCCATACTTCTCTACCAGATGAAGCGGCAAATCAAAATGGCAGATGGTCACGACCGGCTCGATGCCATAGCGCAGCAATTCATCAATGAAGTCCTCATAGAATCGCAGGCCGACTTCATTGGGCTGCGCTTCCTCACCGGTCGGAAAAATGCGCGACCACGAAAAGGAAAACCGGTAGCAGCGGAACCCCATTTCCGCAAACAGCGCGATATCCTCTTTGTAATGGCCGTATACATCAATGCCGTCCCGTCCGGGATAGCGTGTACCTCCGGGCAGGGTGCGATAATCCATCACACCCTGCATGACCGGCAAACGGTTTTCTCCCTGCGGCAGCACATCCACAATCGCCATGCCGCGTCCGTCTGCCTGCCAGCCGCCCTCGCACTGGTTGGCAGCGGTAGCGCCGCCCCATAAAAAATCTTTTCGCATAATTGTCCTCCGTGGTTTAGGAAAGCGTCAGCAGCGAATCACCCGCGTTGACCGTTTCGGTGTTTGCCGCAAGCACAGCGGCATATGCATCCGAATTGGTGATGATCACCGGCGTCACTAAGGAATATCCGGCCGCTTCGATCAGGTTTCGGTCAAACTTGAGCAATGCCTGTCCTTTCTTGACGGTATCCCCCGACTGTACCAGCGGCTCAAACCCCTTGCCATTGAGCTGAACGGTGTCCATGCCTACATGGATCAGTACTTCGGCACCGCTGTCGGTCAGCATACCGATGGCGTGACCGGTCGAAAACATATTGGCAATCGTGCCATCCGCCGGAGCATAGATCGTGTCATCCTCGGGCAGGATCGCCGCACCCTGTCCCAAGATACCGGCGGAAAACGCCTCATCCTGCACATCGCTGAGCGCAATCACCTTGCCCTTGACCGGGCTGGCAATGACGATGTTTTTCGCTTGCGCCGCTTTTTCTGTTTCAATAGATACCGTTTTCGGTGTTTCCTCATTCGTTTCCGGATCGCGATAGAAAATCATCGTCAGGACAAAACCAACCGCCATTGAGATCGCGATGCCCACCAGCGCGACAATGATGTTGCCCATCGAGCGATCCGGGTTCATCATATTCGGCAGCTCAAAAATACCCATGCCGCCCAGAATGAACTTGCGGAAGTTGAAGTGTCCGTAGAATGCGCCGCCAATACCGCCCGCAATACAGCTGATGATGAACGGCTTCTTGAGCGGCAGCAGGATACCGTAAATAGCAGGCTCGGTAACGCCAAAAATACCGGAAATAAAGTTCGGAATCGCCATTTCTTTCAGCTTTTTGTTCTTAGTCTTAAAGAAAATGGCAAGAACGACTGCGGAAGTCGCAAAAGTGCACGCAAAGAAGGGCATCATCACGTTATCATAGCCGAGCGTCATGACATTGTTGATGTAAACCGGGATAAAGCCCCAGTGCATACCAAAGATGGCGAGGAGCTGCCATGTCAGGCCGACAACCGCACCGGCAACCAGCGGGCTGAAGCTGCGGATGGTCAGCGTGAACTCGGAAATGAGCGTCGAGCCGAAGGTTGCAACTGGGCCGAGCAGCAGAAGCGTGATCGGCAAGGTGACCAGCAGCGTGAGCATCGGCACAAAGAAGAACTTGACCAGCTCGGGTACGATCCGGTTGAAGAGCTTTTCACACTTGGATGCAAACCAGACCGACAAAATGACCGGAATGACTGTTCCCGTGTAATCCACCGCAATCACCGGAAGCCCCAAAAAGTCAATATAGACAGGAGATGCAAACATCGTTCCTTCAAAGAGCGTGTAAAGCGGCTCTCCCGCCGCGGACAATGCACTGGATTGGATCGCCGGATAACACAGCGCCGCGCCGATGGCGAGGCCCAGCATAGGCTTCAGATTGAACTTTTTAGCCGCCGTATATCCCAAAAACAGCGGCAGGAAGTTAAACAGTGCATCACCTGCGGCATTGATAATCAGATAGATGCCGTCGGTGGTCGCGTACCAGCCCAGGGTTGCAAAAAGCGTATTGAAGCCTTTGAGCATACCGCAGGCCGCCATAATGCCCAGAATCGGCTGGAAGATGCCCGATACGATATCGATTGCACGGTCGAGCAGTTTGCCTTTCTTGACCTCCGCCGGTGCAGCGCTGTCCTCCTTCATGCCCAGCACAGCACACACATCATCGTAGACTTCGGCTACATGGTTGCCGATGACCACCTGATACTGTCCGCCGCTTTTCATCACCGTGACAACACCATTCATTGCCTTGAGCACTTCGTCGTTGGCTTTCGCTTCGTCTTTGAGCGTAAAACGAAGTCTGGTAATGCAGTGGACAAGGCCCGCTACATTTTCCTTCCCCCCGACATTTCTCACAATGTCCTTGGCCAGTTCAGAATACTTTCCCATAGTTTACCTCCCATTACCATTTTCTTTTTGTGCGGTAACACCAAAATAATCCATATCCCTGCCAAATACAATACGCGGCGTCGATTCCGGTCCGCCGGTTCAAAATCCGTAAAAAAAGAACCGATGTTATTGAAACATCGGTTCGGTGGGCGTCATGCATCAAAGGTTTCGTTCAGCAGGAGGTTTCTGTGCCGGATCATTTCGAGCGAGGATTGGACATGCTGTTCCTGACAATGCGACAGCAGCATGGAAAAAAAGATATCAAACACATAGTTGCTTGCAGCAAAAGAAGTAATGACATCCAGACTAAGGATAGAGTCGCGGTTGGGAATTTCGACAACCTCATGGCACCAAGGACGTATTTTCTGGTTATGCGGCCCTAAGATACCGACTACATGGTTATGCGTGGCTGTGCGCAGATATTCTGCCATCGTTTCCACCGAACGATTGGCGCCGGTAAAGCTGATGACAAAGGCTACGGTCTTTTTGTGCTTGCGCGCGGCAAGATAATGCCCATTGATGCTCTCATAGGCAGAGCTTTCCACGCCAAGCGTTGCGAATTTGAACGCAGCCGCCTGCGCCAACGTATAACTGATGCCGGTTCCATAGATATCAATGCACTCCGCGTCTTGTAAAAAGCGGTCGATGCGCAGCATATCCCCTTTATTCAGCGTGAGCCGCGTATTGGTGACGGCTTTATCATAAAGCCCCGGAATGGTGTGGATGATATCCGAATAGGAACTGTTCGGCGTGATCGGTTCATTCGCCAGAATCTGCCCAATGCGCTCATTCTGATTGACCTCTGCAATCAATTTCAGCTTGAACTCCTGATACCCGGAAAGCCCCAGCTTCTGGCTCAACCGAACTACGGTTGCCTTGCTGGTCAGCGATGATTTTGCAAGCTCACCCGCCGACATATCCGGAATTTGCTCCATATGCGTCAGAATATAGTTTGCAACATCCTTTTCGTGATTGGTGAAGTTCTTCATCTCTTGCAGCTGCACCAGCAACACGATTTTCGCCCCACTTTCCCGCGTCATATCTGCAAAAAATTATAGCATAGCCTGAAAAAATTTACAATTCCAGGCAGGACATTTGCCGGTTGGCATCCCGTTTTCGGATCAAGATTGGTACTTTCTCTCTGAAAATAAAAAAACAAGCGATTTCCGAAGAAATCGCTTGTTCCCACAAGAAAAGTGGTACGAATGGCGATACAGAACTTTTCAAAAAATCCCGTAATATCAACGGTTTCCGGGCTTGTCGGATAGCAAACAACTTGTATTAGACCCCCTTTTGGGCGGCTGTTTTTTAACAGTCGCCCTTTTTCTATCCCCAAATTTAGTGTGCGTTTTAGGGTGGG
>NZ_CAWVCU010000114.1:0-11630 GCF_963927765.1 uncultured Agathobaculum sp.
GATAAAATAAGCCACCACGTTCTGCTTGTTATCCAGCGTGCGGCCAAAGATGATGCCGCGGCCCGGATACGCATTGCTCATCAGCTCATAGCTGATATTGAACACATTCTTGCTCATAACGCTTTCCTTCCTCCTTACTTTTTGGCGACCCATGCGCCGTGAACGCTGAGCCGCCCTGCGCAGAAGTCACTCACGGCCTGCGGTAGCAAAATCCACTCGGCGTTCTGCATCACGCGCTTCTGAAGCGTCTCCGGCGTGTCGCCTTCCTCCACTTCGACCGCCTTTTGCGCAATGATTGTGCCGCCATCTACCACTTCAGATACAAAATGCACGGTAGCGCCGGTCACCTTCACCCCTTTGGCAAGGGCTGCCTCATGCACGCGCAGTCCGTAGAAGCCTTCCCCGCAAAAGGACGGGATGAGCGACGGATGTACATTGATGATACGGTTTTCGTACTGGCGGCAGAAGCTGTCCGGCAGCACGGTCATAAAGCCCGCCAGCACGATCAGCCCGATCTCGTATTCCTCGAGCAGCGCGGTCAGCGCCGCGCCGTAATCATCCGCGCTGTCAAAATCGCGGCGGCGCAGCACAGCGGACGGAATTGCGGCCTTTGCCGCGCGCTCAAGCGCGAACGCCTCCGGATTAGAGGAAACCACCAACCGAATACGACCGTTTTCAATTTTGTCCGCGGCCTGCGCGTCGATCAACGCTTGCAGATTCGTGCCGCCGCCCGAAACCAAAACTGCGATGTTTGTCATATCGCTTCTCCCTTTTTATTCGAGTACAACGCCCTTTTCGCCGCTGACGCACTCGCCGATGATATATGCCTTTTCGCCTGCGGCTGAAATCGCAGCCACCGCACGGGAAGCATCCTCCGCCGCAACAGCAAGCACCAGACCTGCGCCCATGTTGAAGGTGTTGTACATATCGCGCTCCGGAATCTTGCCAGTCTTGGCAATCAGGTCGAATACCGGCGGCACCGGCATCGCGCTCTTTTCAATTTTTGCGCAGATGCCTTCCGGCAGCATACGCGGTACATTCTCATAGAAGCCGCCGCCTGTGATGTGGCTGATGCCCTTGACCTCGACCTTACCCATAAGGCCCTGAATGGCCTTGACGTAAATCTTGGTCGGAGTCAGCAGTTCTTCACCGAGTGTTTTGCCAAACTCGTCAATATAACGGCGCACGGACTTCTCATTGATGCCCAGCGTCTTGCGCACCAGTGAATAGCCATTGGAATGCACGCCCGAGGACGCCACGCCGATCAGCGCATCACCCGGACGGATATTCGTGCCGTCGATCATCTTCTCCTTATCGACCATACCGACCGAGAAGCCCGCCATATCATACTCATCTTCAGGATAAAAACCGGGCATTTCGGCAGTCTCGCCGCCAATCAATGCGCAGCCTGCCTGACGGCAGCCTTCTGCAATACCGGAAACCATCTGCGCGATCTTCGCCGGATGGTTCTTGCCGACCGCAATGTAATCGAGGAAAAACAGCGGCTGCGCACCGCAGCAAGCAATGTCGTTGACGCACATCGCCACGCAGTCGATGCCGACAGTATCGTGCTTATCCATCAAAAAGGCCAGCTTGAGCTTGGTGCCCACGCCGTCCGTACCGGAAACCAGAATGGGATCAGCCATGCCCTTAAAATCCGGGCGGAACAGGCCGCCAAAGCCGCCGAGCGTGCCCATCACACCCTTTGTGAAGGTCGATTCGACCATCGGCTTCATCAGCTTGACCGCCTCATAACCGGCAGTTACGTCTACACCGGCTGCCTTGTAGCTTTCAGAACGGCTCTCACTCATAATAATACTCCTTCGTCGTTATTTCGGCGGAACAGCTTATTCTTTGCCATTCCAGCAATAGGTGCAAACCTTGTCGCGGTCCAGTCCGATGGCCTCCAGCAGACCGTCAAGTGACTGATAGCCCAGCGAACTGAAACCAAACTTCTCACAGATGGTTTTCAGCATGCACTGACCGCGCTCTGTGTTGGCATCCGCATATTCCTCCAGATGCTTCTGACCCTCGTCACCTTCCAGCTCCTGCACAATGCGGCGGGCAAGCAGCTCCATCTCGGAATTCGAGGAAGAGAAGTTCAGGTACTTGCAGCCATACATGATCGGCGGGCAGGCAGAGCGCATGTGCACTTCCTTTGCACCCGACTCATACAGGAATTCGACCGTCTCGCGCAGCTGCGTACCGCGCACGATCGAGTCGTCCACAAACAGCAGCTTTTTGCCCTCAATCAGTTCGGGCACCGGAATCTGCTTCATCTTGGCGACCTGATTGCGCACCTTTTGGTTGGCCGGCATAAACGAGCGCGGCCATGTCGGCGTATATTTCACGAACGGGCGCGCAAACGGCTTACCGCACTCGTTGGCATATCCGATTGCGTGCGGCACGCCGGAATCCGGCACGCCTGCGATAAAATCAACATCTTCCGCCAGACCGCGCTTTTTGTCATCACGCGCCATAATCACACCGTTGCGGTAGCGCATGACCTCGACATTGACGCCCTCATAGTTGGAATTGGGGTAACCGTAATAGGTCCACAGGAAAGAGCAGATCTTCATCTCCTTACCCGCAGGTGAAAGCGTCTCAAATCCGTTTTCCGTCACCTTGACGATCTCACGCGGCCCCAATTCATATGCGTCCTCATAGCCCAGCTTGTGATAAGCAAACGACTCAAACGAAATGCAGCAGCCGTCCTCGTTCTGTCCGATGAGCACCGGCAGGCGGCCGACCTTGTCGCGCGCAGCGATGATGCCGTCCGGTGTCAGGATTAAAACAGTCAGCGAACCGTCGATCAATTCCTGCGCATGCAGAATACCGGAGATGAGGTCATCCTTCTGGTTGATGAGCGCCGCGGCCAGCTCGGTAGAGTTGACCTTTCCCGAGCTCATCGCCATAAACTGATGGCCGTGATCAGAAAAATAGCGGGACACCAGATCCTCTGCGTTGTTGATGATGCCGACCGTTGTCAGCGCATACAGGCCGAGGTGCGAGCGCACAAGCAGCGGCTGCGGATCAGTGTCACTGATGCAGCCGATACCGCTGCAGCCGGAAAAGTCCGGCAGATCCTTTTCGAATTTCGTACGGAACGGGGTGTTTTCAATGCTGTGGATCTGACGCTGGAAGCCGCGTTCCTTATCATACAGGATCATACCGCCGCGGCGCGTGCCCAGATGCGAATGATAGTCCACACCGAAGAAAATATCCAGCACGCAGTCCTGCTTGGAGACTACGCCGAAAAATCCTCCCATTTGTTACTCCTTGTCTTTCCTCCCGTCAAGCGGGATCTCATTTTCAAACATATTCTTTTCCGCCTGCTCAGGCACCGGGATCGGATACTCGCCCGAGAAGCAGGCGTCGCAAAAGCCCAGTTTACAGCCCACGGCGATCTTGCGCGCCGCTTCCAATGACAGGAACCCTAGGCTGTCCACGCCGATAATTTGACGCATTTCCTCCACCGTGCGGCCATGCGCCAAAAGCTGGCTGCGCTCCGGAATATCCGTGCCGAAAAAGCAGGGATGCCGGAACGGCGGCGCGGAGATACGCATATGCACCTCAGCCGCACCTGCGTCGCGCAGCAGTTTGACCAGACGCGCGCAGGTCGTGCCGCGCACGATCGAGTCATCGACCATAATGACGCGCTTACCCTCGACCGCCGTGCGCAAGGCGTTCAGCTTTAAGCGCACCGAGCGCTCGCGCTTGTCCTGCCCCGGCTGAATAAACGTGCGGGCGATGTAGCGGTTTTTGATGAGTCCCACACCGTAGGGGATGCCGGAAAACTTAGCGTAACCGATTGCAGCGGGAATACCGGAATCTGGCACACCGATGACTACATCCGCACCGACCGGATGCTCGATGGACAGGTACTTGCCGGCCTCCTGCCGGGCAAGCTCCACGCTTGCGCCGTCGATGATCGAGTCCGGACGGGCAAAATAGATATATTCGAACACGCATGCCGTGCTCTTACACTGCACACCGCAGTGCATCGAACGCAACTCGCCGTCCTCCACCACGCAGACCTCGCCCGGCTCCACGTCGCGGACGAACGTCGCGCCCAGCGCATCCAGCGCGCAGGTCTCAGAGGCGAAGATATACGCCCCATCCAGCAGGCCGATGCACAGCGGACGGAATCCGTGCGGGTCGCGCGCAGCAATCAGCTTGCGCGGGCTCATCACAACGAGCGAATACGCGCCCTCGATGATGCCCATGGTGTTTTTGACTGCCTCTTCAATGCTGCCGCACTTGAGGCGTTCGTTAACAATGGTATACACCAGCACCTCGGTATCGTTCGAGGAGCGGAAAATGCCGCCGTTTAATTCGATGCGGCGGCGCAGCTCACCCGCGTTAACCAGATTGCCGTTATGCGCAACGGCAAGGTTACCCTTTACGTGCGTAATGGCGATCGGCTGCGCGTTTTCCCGCGATTGCTTGCCAGTCGTCGAATAACGGACATGGCCGACGGCCATCGAACCAGGCATATTGTCAAGAATCTGCTGATTAAATACCTGACTGACCAAGCCGACGTCCTTATGGCAATGAATCACGCCGCGGTTATTGACCGCGATACCCGCTGCCTCCTGTCCACGGTGCTGCAAAGCAAAGAGCGCAACATAGGCTTCATGTGCAGCCGCGATCTCTTTGCCCGGAGGAGCGGCGATGCCGAACACGCCGCACTCCTCATGCACCTTATCAAACGGGGTTTTGCTTTGCTTTAGAATACGATATTTCATGGATTTGCCTTTTTCAACCGGGAGATTACTTGCCCATTACGCGCTTCATGATTTCCTGATAGGCTTCCTCAACACCGCCCAGATCGCGGCGGAAGCGGTCCTTGTCGAGCTTTTCGCCCGTGGTCTTGTCCCACAGACGGCAGGTGTCCGGGCTGATCTCGTCAGCCAGCACAATGGTGCCGTCCGCGGTCTTGCCGAACTCGAGCTTAAAGTCAACAAGCGTAACATTGAGCGTATCAAAATACTGCTTCATGACCTCGTTTACCTTGAACGCCATGCCCTTGATCTGCTCGATTTCCTCGCGGGTCGCGAGCTTGAGCGCGATTGCATGGTAAGCATTCATGAGCGGGTCGCCCAGATCGTCGTTTTTGTAGGAGAATTCAATGGTCGGCTCGTCAAACACGATGCCTTCGTTTACGCCGTAACGCTTAGCGAACGAACCGGCCGAAATATTACGGATGATAACTTCGAGCGGTACGATGGACACCTTCTTGACCACGGTTTCGCGGTCAGAAAGCTGCTCGACGAAATGCGTCGGCACGCCCTGCTGCTCGAGCAGCTGGAACATATGGTTGCTCATCACATTGTTGATGACGCCCTTGCCTGCGATCGTGCCCTTCTTTTCACCATTGAAGGCAGTTGCGTCATCCTTGTAATCCACGATGACCAGATTTGCGTCGTCGGTTGCAAAAACCTTCTTGGCCTTGCCTTCGTAGAGCTGTTCTTTCTTTTCCATGTCCATATTCCTCCATTTATGTGTGTAATTTAAAACAAACCGTTTTGTTTTTGGTTTTACCCGGCCGGCGCAATGGTCACGCCCGCCGCGCCTTTACCCTTTTATGCAAACTGCGCCTTGATCTTTTCGTCCTTCGCCATGACCTCATTTGCCATGTCTGCCTTGAACTGCGCGAGCTTGTCTGCCAGCGCGTCGTCCGACAGTGCAATCATCTGCGCGGCAAGGATAGCCGCATTGTCCGCGCCGTCGATGGCTACCGTCGCTACCGGGATGCCCTTGGGCATCTGCACAATAGACAGCAGACTGTCCATACCGCCCATCACACTCGTACCCATCGGCACACCGATGACCGGCAGGGTGGTGTTCGCTGCCAGCACGCCGCCCAGATGGGCCGCCTTGCCCGCTGCAGCGATAATGACGCCGAAGCCGTCCTCCTTGGCGTTTTTCGCCAGCTGCTCGGCCACCGCAGGCGTACGGTGCGCGGAACAGATGCGCACTTCGGTCGGGATGTCAAACGACTTTAAGCGGTCGATGCACTTTTCCATCACCTTCAGGTCGCTGTCCGAGCCCATAATGACCAGAACTTTTTTCATCAGCAATTCCTCCTCAAAAACAAATGAGGACACGGATAGACCCGTGTCCTGCATGTGCTCAATTTGCTGCACCAATGCCCGAAACCATGCACGAATGCCCGAGCTTTTCCGATGTTTGCATCAAGAAAACACTGCCGGTCATATGCGCACCTCTTTCTCTCGGGCGGTCGGTGAAGATACACTATTATTTTATCCAATGCGGCTGCGCATTGCAAGCATTTTACATGGTTTTTTCATCTTTCGTGCAAATGCCCAAAGATATCCGTGCCACGCGTCAGCTTTCGTGCAGAACGCCCCCCGCATACAGCACAGCTTCCATCTGATGCACACGCTCAGTCCACGAACACTGCGCACCGTACTCCAGCCGCTTTTGCACCTTTTCCGGATCGTTTTCCGCTGCAGCCACGTCGCACAAGCGAAGGAACTCATCCGCATCGTGCGCAATATAGACCACGTCCTTGAAGTCCTCGACCTGCAGCGGTTCCCGTGTCGAGACGACCGGCTTGCCGGTGGCGAGATATTCATAAAACTTGAGCGGTGATACATCTTTGCTCAACGCCCCCGCGCGGAACACATTCAGACACACATCCATCTGCGCAAGATACGCGGGCAGCTCGGGCTGCGGCACCAGACCGTGAAACACAATATTCGGATATTTCTGCAAATGCGTCAGGTCTACACCCGGCAGCGTGCGCCCGATCAGGAAAATGGTCGCATCTGGACGTTCCTTTGCCAATTTTTCGATCAGTGCATAGTCAATGCACTCCTGCAGCATGCCGACAAAGCCAAACACCGGATGCTTGAGATCTTTCATATCCGCCGGGCACGGCAGACTGTCTTTTTCCTTCTGCACGCGCGAAAAAATCTCATAGGCCGCGCCGTTTGGAATCATTTTAGTGGTCGGGTTGATTTTCTCCAGTGTCTCAGCAAGGCCGACCGCGGTCGCGAATACCTGATCGGCGGGCTTTGCCAGATCGCGCTCCATCTGATCGACCACCGCCGGGTTGATGTGACCCTTATAGGCAGAGTGGCGGTCGACGCAGTCGTACACCAACGCGCGGTGCGGCACATGCTCGACAATGTCGCACGAGGACGGTGAATAGCACCACAGCACGGTCTCGTCTCCGAAGCCGTGCTCGCGCATCTTTTTGCGCACAAAAGCCGCCTGCCGCTTCTGATTGATTTTGTTCACCCAGCGGAACTTGTTAAAGAACGGCAGCACGGGCGGCAGCGCGTACACCGTGATATTCTCATGTCCTTCGACCTTTTCGCCGGGCTGCTTGTACTTATTGATATAGGCCGATGCCTTTTTGTCCTTTAAAGGTGCAATCAAGGACACCGGAGGGTCAAAATACAGTACCTCGCTGTTCCGCAAGCGGCTCATCACGTTCTGCTTGCGCGTGGGCAGCGGGTGATAGTTGGTGGTTGAAAGGCATACAACATGGTTTTTCATTCTGTTGCCTCCTCATTTTCGTTTTCAATACCGAGCAAAACCGCCGCACCGCGCACATTTTCATGTTCACGCTCACGCAGGAGCTTGGCGTTGCGCCGGACTTCCTCATCCAGCGCCCCGGACAGGCACTTGTCGATCAGGCTGCACAGCTCGTCCGCCTTTACCTCGCGCAGCTGCAAGCAGGTGCTGCTGCCGATGTACTTGAGGAAGCTGTCCACCTTGATATCATAGCTCATGCCCACCACCGGCACGCCCTGCCCCGCCGAAAACATCAGCGAGTGCAGTCGAATGCCGACTACGGTTTTCATCCGCGCGAGGATACCAATAGTCACCTCGATCGGCTGACGGGTGCGCACCGCATGCCACGGACAGTGCAGCAACGCGCCCACCCGCTCGGCAGGCGTCAAGTCGCTCGGGAACTCGATCGGCACAAACACCGGCGTCAGTCCGTGCTTTTCATAGGCGTAATCCGCCGCCGCTGCAATCGCAGGCAGCGCAGCGTCCAGTCCCTTCCAGTTGCGAAGTCCAAAGCCGATATAGCGTCCGTTCGGGTCGATGCCGCTCTGCTCCATCGCCAGCGACACTACCTCATACGGCGCCGCATCCAGAATGATAGTCGGGTCGGCAGAGACACGAATATCCGGTCGGGTCACACCCATGCGTGCCAACTCCTGCCGGGAGTTTTCATCGCGCAGCGTAATACGATCGACCGACCCTTCAATGGTTTTGGCCGCCATTTTCCGGTTTCCTACCCGATTGATCGGACCGATGCCGCAGCCATACATCATCACCTTGCAGCCGCGCTTTTTCGCCGCGCGCAAAGTATAGCAATAATACCAGATCGAGCGGGTCGAGGTCACATCCTGCATGAGCGTGCCGCCGCCGTTGATATAGAGCGCCGCGTGGCGGAACCGCCGCAGAATCGAAAAGATATTGAACGTATACACCGCGCCCGTGCGATAGGTCAGACGGGTTTCCTGCGGACGGCGGGACATGACGCAGATCGTGCGCTCCGGATCAAGCGCGCGCATCTCCTGCACGATCGCCTCCAAAATTGCATCGTCGCCCGCGTTGCCGCGCCCGTATGCGCCGCAGATCATGATGCTCTCGCGCTCGTTCTTCGGACGGTGGAAGCGCGCCAGCAGATGGCGGTAGTTGGCCTCCTGCCGCTCGCACATCTTGTCCTTGGAAAAGTCGCGCGATGCTTTTTCATACAGCGCCTGTGCAAAGGTTTGGCGCAGCTGCGCATCGTTTGCCAGACGCACCATGTATTCGCTGAGTTTTTTATAGTCCCCGATCGGGAAAATATAGCCGTTTTCACCTGTGTCAATCAGTTCGGGCATGCCGCCAACATCCGAGCAGATCGTCGCGCACCCGGCACAAACACCCTCCAAAATGGAATACGGGAAGGTTTCGGATACCGACGACAAAAGGTTGATATCCATCGCACGGAAAAACGGCTCGACAGGCGAGACCCAGCCACAAAACGTCACACGTTCGGAAACCCCAAGCTGCGTGCACAGCTTTTTGAGCATCTCCTCATCCTCGCCCTCACCTGCGATGAACAGACGCAGCTGCGGCGCGTCATGCAGCGCAGCTGCAAAAGCGCGCACGGTGGTCGCTATATCCTTGACCGCCGTCAAGCGCGCGGCGATGCCGCACAGCACATCGCCCTGCTCGATTTCCGCGCCGTAGTTTTCTTTCAGATACTGCGCGCGGTCAAATTCGCCCTCCGGCCGATGAAAGTCCATGCCATTATAGATCTTGACAATGCGTTCGGGATCAAACCCGCGCTCAATCAGGGTGCGCGCCATGCGATCGGCTACCGGCTGGTAAAAATCCAGAAAGCGCAGCGCCACCGCATTGGCTGCACCAAAAGTATGCTGTTTAAACGGATTGCCCAGATAGTCCAGCTTATAGTCCGAGTGTACGGTTGTCAGCACCGGTACGCGGCGCATGCGGCGCACCATTGCTCCCATCAGGTTGGCTCGTCCGCCGTGGCAATGGATGATATCCGGCTGAAACTCGTCCACCAGTGCGCGCATGGCACGGGCCGCGCGGAACGGGTTGTGCCGCTCAATCACGCGCACGTCAATGCCGCGTTCGCGCGCCTCATCCGCGAACGGACCGGCACGAAAAGACACCAGCATGACCTCATTGCGCGCACTCAAGCCGGTCACCATATTCATAATATGGGTTTTGGCGCCGCCCACGTCGCCGCCGCCCATCACATGCATCACTCGCAAGGCAGATTCCTCCAAAGAGCATTTTTTCACAGATATAGACAGTATATCACGAATCAAACGCAAATGCAAAACGCAAGTGCCGATGTTTACAAACCGTTATTTGTTTTTCGGGGCGATCCATGCTATACTATATCTATCTGACCGAAAGCGAGGGTTTTTCCTTTGTCCTCCAAAAATACCATGACGCGCGACGCAATGCTGTTTCTTCCGGCCAAGGTCATTGAAGGCCTGCTGGTCATTGCATGTACATCGCTATATACCCATCTTTTTTACGAATCTACCGTCGGCACGTTCAACTTCATCAACTTCAACGTGCAGATCGCCTATCTGATTCTGGCAGGCTGGATGGCAAACGCCGCCACCCGCTATGTCGGAGAGGAATTCAGCAAGGATCAAGGACGCGGCCTGTTCTCCACGGTTTCGACCGTGTATCTTATTATCTGCGCAGGCGTTGCAATATTCTGCTGCGGCGCTGCCGTCCTCCTGCATGACCCGTTGTATCTGGGATTCATGACCATGTTTTTCAGTTACACGGTCTTTCAGATCCTGAACTCTGCGCTCATCCAGCTCGGTCGTATGCGCGCCTCCATCACGCTCAGCCTAACCTCGGCTGTACTCAAGCTGCTGGTGGCTTACGGACTGGTGTTCAGCATGCGCAACCCTGCCTCCCCGTTTCCGGCCATCTGCGCCAACACGGTGGCGGACGGAATCGCCGGCATCGGCGCGGTGATTGCGCTGGGCCTGCCATCCATCGCACGGCTGCGCTGGTTCTCGCGTGAGCTGTTCGGCAAATTTCTGCGTTTCGGCGTGCCGCTGATGGGTGTTTCCATCTCGGTCACGCTGCTCAACCAGATCGACAAGTATCTGGTCGTCGGCTTTTTCGATATGGATGTCTATGGCGTCTATTCCTCCAACAACTCGATCGCTTCCGGCCTGTTCACCATGATTTCGGTCGGCATCATGCGCGGCGTATATCCCGCAGTGCTGCGTGCGTGGCGCGAAGGCGGGCAGGATGAGGCCAAGCCCCTGCTCGATCAGGGCGTGCGACTCTATCTTCTGATCGCCGTGCCTGCCGTAGCCGGACTGACGGCGGTTGCACTGCCGATGTCGCGCGTGCTGTTCGCTAAGGGATATGAAGCAGGCGCGCCGGTTATTGCTTACACCGCGCTTGCCATGCTGTTCATGGGACTGACCGAATACGCCAACAAGGCATATGAGCTCGAACAGTCCACGGTTTCTGTTTTGCAGAACAGCGCGGCAGCAGCGATCATCAAGGTGGTCTCCAGCATCATCCTGCTGCGTGCCTTCGGTTTCACCGGCGGCGCTATGGGCTCCATCGTTGCGTTTGCGTCCTACTTTGTCATCACCTGCGTACGCGTACGGCGACGGTTCCTGTTCCATGTTCCTGTCAAAAACCTTGCGCGTATTATCATCAGTGCTGTCTTGTGCGGCGCGGCAGCCTATGGCTGCACGCTGCTGCCGGTCAGCAATCTTGTGCGGCTGATCTGTGCTGTACCCGCAGGTGCGATCACCTATGCTGTGTGCATCGTCGCCAGCGGAGAAGGCCGCGCGGAAATGCAGGCTGTCTTACAGCGGATACAAAGAACCAATTAGTAAGGAGGCCCCATTGTGAAGACCCGTATCTGGATTGAGCTTGGACTGCTCATTGCAATCATTGTCGGCAACATTATCTATCGCGCCATGGGGAATTGAGTCCTGCCATGCAGGATGAAATATCTCTTTTTTGCTTAAAAAACTTGTCTAAACCGCAAATCAATGGTATAATATGACCCTGTATGAAAATGCTGAAATAGAGAGGCGTTAATAATTATGGAAATGATTCACGAAGCGGGC
>NZ_CAWVCU010000115.1:0-11486 GCF_963927765.1 uncultured Agathobaculum sp.
AATGCCTGGACGGAAGAGGCAAAAAAGCACCGTGATGCCTGTCAGACTGGCGAAATCTCGCTGGAACGCTTTGAGGAATGGCTGAAACAATGAAGGAAACAGAAACCTGTTTCAGGTATACTATAAGGCCAGGTAAAAAGGAAAATGATTTTTTCAAATCAATTAGACAAAAGCAATTAACTATTTATGTGTTGTGGGATCGAAAGTGCCAAAGTTGTGATTTGATAGATGATAAGCAGTATAGACCGAAAAAACCGTCAAGGATAAGCTTCGCGTTTCGCGTCCTTGACGGCTTTTCTCGTCTTTGCTGTTGGGTAGTCAAGAGAATATATGTGAATAAACGGCGTGCACCCTCTTTCAAAGGCGGCTCTCCATCGTGTAACACATGTTTTTTTAAATTATCGACAATTATATCTGTCCATAGTATAATAATCATAGCGCATAAAATTGAGCGTGGGAGGCATAAAAATGTTTTTTTCTGAAAAATTTCAAGTCAGTAGCGAATTGATAAAAGAATATGGCGCTGTTGACATTTCCTTAGTTTGCGATGTGCCTTTGTTTATTGACCCCATGCTAATTTTTAATAGTGAGAAAGAAATATACAAAAATTTACATAGAAGTATAGTTCGCTATTTTCACTTCTTGTATACGAAAGCAACACAGGGGCTAAACGTAAAAGAAATTGATGCGTGGTTTAATTTTAGCGAAGTACCCAATAACTGGTTGGGATATTCTTTGGTTGGAAACAAAGGATTGGCACTTGGAAAAAAGTATGCGAAATTTTTATACGAAAACATTGCTTTTGCAGTTGATACACACGGAATTTCCCAATCGCAACATATTGAAAAAGTAATGTTATTGTATGATGGTAGTGGGAAAGATAAGATTAGTGACTTGACAGTGAATCTTATAAAAGGATTTTTATGCGAATACACAGAAGCATTTGCCTTGAAATATATTAATGCAGATTTTCTTGAACAATTTCCTGTTGACAAGGCATATTTCAATTATGAAACCGAAAGTTTCATAAGTAAAGAATATGTGCTTCCATATATCTATGATGAAAATAACAGTAAAGAATATGTACTATTGACACCTTATGATATTTTAAGAGAAGATGAGCCATCGATAAATAAAAAAGATTTTTATGATAGTTATGATCGAATTCGTGTAGCTATTGAAAATGATACGTTACGAGCATATGTAAATAATTATATTGAATTAGCTGTAAAACAATATGAGGAAAATCAGAGAAGAAATCATAAAGCGACCCGCGAGAAGTCTATTAAAAAAATCGAAAAAGGTGCATTTAGAGAATTGGTTAGGGTGTATCCGGAACTTTATGATTACTATATCAAGCTTAGAGAAACAGATAGTGAGCAAATACGTTCCGAATGTATATCCGAGTTGAATACGCAGTTGGAAAAATTATTTGTGGCATCGCAGAAAATTATTGCTTTGTTTGAAAATTCGGATTATCAGGTAAACGAAAAGTTAACTGCAAGAGAAGAAGCGAAAGAAAGATTACGATACTTCAAGCATATCATTGAGGAGTGCGACGGGTACAAAAATTTATATGTTAAAGGTGTACAAATTGCTAAAGAAAATGACTTGCAAAGACTTTTTCGCTTTGTCTGGTACGGAACAAGTTATAAGGTGGACGCAGAAACAAATAATGGACGAGGACAAACTGATTTTATTATATCAAAGGGACAGAATAATCAGAATATAGTAGAATTCAAATTAGCAAGTAATTCGGCATTAGCCCATGTATTTACCCAAGTAAAAATATATGAAGCAGCAAATTGTACAGATGGAAGCCTAATTGCAATTTTTTATTTTTCCGAAAATGAGTATGCCAGTGCAATGCGAATCATTAAAGCTGTGGGATATGAAGAGATGATTGGTGAGTCAATCTATTTGATTGATTGTAGAAACGACAACAAAATTTCGGCTTCCAAGGCTTAGTCTGTCTTCAAAATAAGAGTTCTGGTAGGTGTAGCTGTTGCGTTTCAGATATTATCGACCATATAGCCGACTAGAGGATAATAAACCAGTTTCCCGAATACAAAACAAAGTAAGCAATACAATACCATCGAAAACAGAAAATGCTGGTCTATTGTTCTTTAAAACATAACGAAAGCGGGTAAGAAGTCTTTGACTTGTTACCCGCTTTGTAGCTAAGGTAGATAAGGTACAATAAGAGATATGTTGACACAACCATAGGCTATCGTGGTTGACTTTCAAGAGACACATTTTTGTTTTTGTTCGATTTTTTGAGGAGAACGACAATGGGGCCTTAGATAGGTGAGAATCTAAATCGAGACTAATTATTTGGAATGATCCGTAAAAACAACTAGATCACTGTTATATTTGGTGCGAATGGCAATATCTGTGTATAGCAAAGCGTTGTCTGGCATCTTATGGTGCATCAGATATTCATAGAGTAGAAATGGTGGTTGATATCCCTGTTGAAAAGCATCTTGATCGAGTACAATACTTAAACTATCCGATTGCAGTAAACGCATATTGGGTTCATTAAGGTCAAAAGCGATAATTTTGACTTTGCCTTTTCGGTCTTCTTCTTCTACCGCCTGACAGACACCTTCCTGTCCGTTTGACGCGACATAGATGCCAACTAGATCCGGATTCTCGCGCAGAGCGTGCTGTGTAATTTCGTGTGCATAATCATTCCGGTCAAAGCAAGGCTGAAACGGCATGATGCGCAAATTATGTGTGTTCTGTTGATTCAGTGTATCCAAAAATCCGTTTAGGCGATTATTATGCGCAGTATTGTTCAAATGTCCGGCAAGCGGGAGTATCTTGCTGTTGTCAGGGAGCATTTGGCACATTAGCCCGGCGGCTGTTTGTCCTGCGCGGTAATTATCCATGCCGATAAAACAGATCCGCTTGCTGCCAGGAACATCAGAATTCAAAGTGATTACAGGGATACCTTGTTCATACAGTCCATTGATGCATTGCCGCAGCTCGGCTGTGTTATTTGGTGAGATTGCAAGACCTTGTATGCCCTGTGAAGTCAATTCTTCGATATTTTCCAGAACAAGTTCTTCGTCTAATCCATGTAATTCACGGACGATCAACTCCACGCCGGATGAACGCAATTCGTCCGTTGCACGTCGAAGCCCTTCCAGAACAATTTGCATGGTTGGCGTTTCAACAGACTGCAGAATGGCACCAATTTTAAAATCACGCTTTGTCTTTACCAGTGCCTGTCCTACCAGATTGGGTTTATAGCCCAGTTCCTCTGCAATACGCTGAATACGCGCGGCGACCTCTGGGTTGACACGCCCGCGATTATGCAGTGCGCGATCGACTGTGCCGCGGGATACACCAGCTAATTCAGCAATTTGCTGCGCAGTAACTGCCATAGTTCTCCTCCCTTTAGCCTTTGTATATTAAGTATACCATATTGTAACGATGGTGCAATCTTTTGCGTGCATTTTGCGCATGCTGTGCCGTACATTTTGAACCGCAATATCTCAGCAAAAATCACACATGAATGCACGCGGTTGCACGCAGCTCGTTCTGTTTTTTCGTCAATACAACAAAGCTGTGGGAGTATATTTTTGGGTTTATCACGAAAAAATCCAAACTGTATTTTTCTTCTTGAAAATAAAAGAAATTGGTGATAGTCTTTAAACATGAATAAATTTAGTTCAGTGCCTGTAAAAATATAGTCCACTGAACTGGAGAAAATCAAAAGTATTTCATTTTTGCGTTCTCGTGAACATATTCGATCTTCTTCTTCATTTTTTGTTTCAGGGGTTGGCATCCGCCCTGAAATGTGCAGTATGGTATCCTTCGATACTATGAACGAAATGAGATATTCAAGAAGGAGTGTATCAAATGAAAGGCGGAATTGCAGAACTTTTAAACTTCAAGCAGAAGCGAAAGAATATGGATGAGTTCATCAAAGTCCCGGTATCCGAAAAGCTGGCCTATTGTTTTGGTGATCCTGCGCTGACGTTGATGTATACCATGACTTCAACGCTGCTCATCTATTTTTACACCAATGTAGTTGGCATTTCAGCCGGTGCAGTTGGCATAATTATGCTGATCTCCCGTATTTTCGACGGCTTTTCCGATGTCGCGATGGGTACGATCATCGACCGCACCCATTCCAAGTACGGCAAGGCGCGCATCTGGATCCTGCGTCTTGCGGTCCCCTATGCGATCGCGGCGATCCTGCTGTTCACCATGCCGGATATCGGGAATATCGGCAAGATCATCTACGCTTTCGTCACCTATAACCTGATGAACACCGTGGTATACACCGCCATCAGCCAGCCGTTCCACGCGCTCGGCTCGCTCATGACCCGCGACCGCCGCGACCGCGACACCATCAGCAACATCCGTATGATGCTGTCCATCACCGCGAGCATGATCATCACCGCGTTTACCCTGCCGCTGATTAACTATATCTCCAGCGTCACCGGCCACGAGCAGCTGTCTTGGATCCTGGTCACCGGTGCTTACGCGATCGTTTCGGTATTTGTCCTGCTCAACACCTACGCAACCTGCACCGAGCGCGTGCAGGCAGCGCCGCAGACCAAAAAAGAGAACATTCCTTTCTGGGAATCGTTTAAGATCACCTTCACCAACCGGTATTTCCTGATTGCACTCGGTCTGATGATCACCTACACTGCGTATCAGGTCATCATCGGCACCGACCTGACCTACTACTGCCAGTATGTTCTGGGCGATAAAAACTATGTAATGCCGCTCTCTGCCGCAGAAAAAATATGTACCATCATCGGTATTGCTATGCTGCCCAAGCTGCTACCCCGGTTCGGCAAGCGCAACCTGATCTGCTTCGGCTGCGCGATGGGCGTTGTGGGCCAACTGTTGTTCCTGATCAACGCCACCAGCGTACCGCTCGGTGTTGTCTCGTGCATCATCCGCGGCTTCGGCATTGCGCCGTTCTACGGCGTGCAGTACTCGCTGCCCGGCGATGCGATCGAATACGGCCACTGGAAGCACGGTGTACGTGTCGAGGGCCTGATGTTCTCCTCGATGAGCATGGGCCAGAAGGCCGGCTCGGGCTTTACGCAGGCAATCATGGGCGGCATCCTGGCGATGGCGGCGTTTGATGGCCTGAAAGCGACTGCCGCAGAGCAGACAGTGGAAGCGATTGCAACGATCGAAGCGTTTTATCTCTATGTTCCGATCGCTTTGTGGGCTATCATGTTTATTATTGCTTCTTTCTATAAGCTTGACAAGAGCTATGACAAGATGATGCGTGAACTGTTGGAACGCGAAGGGAAGAGCGCTGAATTAGCCGAATTACAAGAAGTATAAGTGTTATCCGCCGGAAGACAATACCTGATGTATTCCGGCGGATTTTTTATGCAGTAAATAATGCGTGCATCAAAAAAGATGCACGCAAAATACGTTGTTATACTGAACAAAATAGGATGGAATGTATCTTTCATGTGTTACAAATAGAGTGATGAAATTGCGTGCTTTTGTTAGATTATAATAGAAATTAAGAATAATATTTGTATATTAGTCGGATATATTTTGCTTGCGTTCTCGTGAACACAATGATACAATCATCTCGAAGAAGAAAACAAGATTCTGAACGCAAAAAACACAATCCAAGAGTCTGTGGCTTGCCAAACCGCAGACAAAGCCATTATCTAAAATTTCAATATTATATGGAGGTATTTCTCATGGAACTAAAAATTGCAGTAATCGGCTGCGGCATGATCGGCCGCGAACACATTGAGCGCATTCAGAACCGCATCCGCGGCGCGGAAGTAGTTGCTGTATGCGACGTATTTGAAGAGGGCGCGAAGAAGGGCGCGGAGATCGCGGGCGGCAACGTTAAGGTCTACACCGACTTTAATGCCGCCATCAACGATCCGGACGTTAACGCCGTTGTCGTCACCACCCCGGGCGCGTTCCACAAGGACCCGGTCATTGCAGCGATTCAGGCCGGCAAGCCGGTGTTCAGCGAAAAGCCGCTGGCGAATACCGCAGCGGACTGCAAGGCGGTTGTGGATGCCGAAATGGCATCCGGCAAGCATCTGGTACAGGTCGGCTTCATGCGCCGCTACGACCGCGGCTACAAGCAGGTCAAGGAGCTGATTGATTCGGGCAAGTTCGGCGCACCGATGGTTATTAAGTGCACGCACCGCGCAGACGGCGTTGCGCCGGATTACACCACCGCGATGGCAGTCACCGATACCGCGATTCACGAAATCGACGTGCTGCCGTGGCTGATTGGCGACGAGTGGGACGAAGTGCAGTGCATTATGCCCAAGACCTCGTCTAAGGCGCATGAAGGTCTCAAGGACCCGCAGATCATGATTATGAAGACCAAGGGCGGTATCGTTAACGTGCTCGAGGTCAACGTCAACTGTGGCTTCGGTTACGACATCAACTGCGAAGTCGTGTGCGAGAATGGTGTGATCAACCTGCCGTGCCCGTCCTTCCCGACCGTTCGTTTTGAAAACAAGGTTTCTACCAAGATCGAGGACAACTGGATTCTGCGCTTCATCGACTCCTACGACGTTGAGATTCAGGACTGGGTCGACCATGCCGTTAAGGGTGAGACCGGCGGCTCGTCCGCGTGGGACGGCTATGTTGCATCCATCACCGCGGACGCGCTGGTAAAGAGCCAGACCTCGGGCAAGCCGGAGAAGGTTGTCACCGGCGGCACTCCGGATTTCTACAAAAAGTAAGAAAAGGAAACGTTCAGAAGGGAGAAAATCACCATGAAAATCGGATTTAACGAAGGCTGCAACCGTTTCTGCGAAAACCATTCCGTACTCGAAGACCTCGACCTGTGTGAGAAGTACGGCTTTGATTACATTGACATCCAGTCCGAGTGCCTCGATCGCGAAATTGCGGCGGGCAAGTACACGATCGATGATTTGGCGGCATGGTTTGCCGATCCATCCCACAAGCTGCGCATGCTGTCCTACAACGCGCTGATCTTCTTCAACATGAAGCAGACGCAGGCAGAAAAGGATGAGGTGATGGCAAAGCTTGACCAGATTATCGCCGATTGTCTGAAATTACAGTGCAAAATGATTGTCGTTGTGCCGTCCATGGATTTGACCGGTCCAGCGACGCTGGACGAAATCCGCGCAGATGCAGTCGCGGTCCTAAAGGAAATGGTCAAGAAGGTCGAGCCGCACGGCATTAAGCTGTCCATTGAATTTTGCGGCTGTCCGACCATGTCGATCAACCGCTTTGAGGATGCGTATGCGATTGTGCAGGAGGTCAACCATCCGCTCGTCGGCATCACGCTCGACCAGTACCACTTCCATGCAATGGCATCCGGTTGGGACGCGCTTGAGAAAGCGGACGGCAAGAAAATCTTTGTCTGGCATCTCAATGGCATGGAGAACATGCCCTGCGGCGCGGCGTACAACAACGACGAAAAGCGTCTGTGGCCGGGCGAACCGGGTGACTGTCTCGATCACAAGCGCTACGCCGATACCCTCAAGAAAATTGGCTTTGAAGGAGATGTCTGCACGATGGAGGTGTTCCGTCCGGACTATTACAAACTCTCTAACGAAGAAAATATCAAGAAAGCGGCAGAAGTAACGCGCGCGCATGTGGAAAAATACTGGTAACAATTCTTCTTATCCTCATATTCAATAAAAGGCAGGCGTATCGGATGCGATACGCCTGCCTTGTTTATAGGTCGGAGCTATGAGCAGGTGGACAGCACATTATACCGGATATTTACGGAACAGGCCGGGCGAAATGCCCACATGCTTTTGAAAACTGTGGCTGAAATTCTCTTCGCTATTATATCCAGTGGCGTACGCGATCTCTCCTACTGACTGTTTGGTTGAGGTGAGAAGATATTTTGCCTTGTCGATACGGCGCAGCACAATATATTCATAGGGCGAATAACCGGTGCGTGCTTTGAACTGACGCGAAAAGTGCGACGGACTCAGGCTTACTGCTGATGCCACATCCTGCACACTGATTGGCTCAAACAGATGTCGGTTCATGAAGCGGATTGCCTGCGCAATGCGGTCGCTATTGTCCGAGGTGGGCTCTCCTTCGCCCAGCAGTAACAGGCATAGTAGATGATGAAGCAACTGTGAGCAGGCGGCCTCACTCGGACGTTCGTCTGCAGCGCAGCGCTCAAGTAGTGTACCAAGTGCTTGCGCCAGTTGCGTGACTGCGTCCGGTGTAAAGCACTGCCGCCCGCCATGCGCCTGTAAAATGCGTCGGTAAAATGTGCGTACATTCAGTCCGTTGAAGAGCAGCCAGATAAACTCAAGGCCGTCCGACGCAGCGTACTTGTATGGCTCGCGGCAGTCGAACAGCACGATCTGCCCTGATACCGCCAGCGTCGGCACGCCAGACAACTCGAGTTTCATCGTGCCACGCTGGATGAGAAACAGCATGATATTTCGGTTGTGATTACCTTCCATGGCGATCTCCGAGCGATGGCTGAACGAATACCGGCTGTCGCAAAAGTAATGTCCACAGCGCGTTGGATAATAAAAAAGCTCGCGTGCAAGGGAAGATGGGGTGAAAAAATACCGTTCAGATGTCTGATGAACACCGGCTTCCGAAATCAGCATAATACGCACACTCCTTTTCTCCATCGTACCAGACCTTGATAAGATGTGCAAGAATAAATAGCAGGATTTCGCAAGTTTATGGCGGATTGTATCATTGGAAAAGCGTTGCTCATGCCGTATAATAAGACCATCAAAAGGGCCCGAATAAAAGATTAGCCACATCCGGCAAGGAGGGTATCCCATATGAAAATTGCATTTGACGTGGACGTGCTGGCCAAGCAGATGTCCATCAACGACTATGTACACAAGGTAGCCGACTGGGGCTACAAATATATCGAGCAGTCCCCGCACCCTCGGATTAATCCGTTCTACAAGCATCCGCTGTTCTCCAAAGAGTGTGAGGAGGAGTACCGTCGAGCATTGCGCGAGACCGGTGTCGAAATCTCGTCCTTTATCGTGGTCTATCGTTGGTCCGGTCCGACCGAGGAGCAGCGTCAGCATGCGGTTGCCAACTGGAAACGCATGATCGAGATTGCAGTCAACATGGGCGTGCCGGTCATCAATACCGAGTTCTCGGGCGACCCCAATCAGCAGGAAATTTGCAACGGCATGTTTTACAAGTCGATGGAGGAGCTGCTGCCCATCATCGAGCGCGAAGGCCTGCGCGTTGAGATTCAGTCCCATCCGTATGACTTCTGCGAACTGAACGACGAGACCTGTGATATCGTCAAGTCCTTCCGCTCGAAGAATCTCGGCTATGTTTACTCGGCTTCTCACGGCTTCTTCTACGATCAGGGCAAGGGTGACGTACGTCACATGCTCAAGTATGCGGGCGACGAGTTGACCCATGTACTGCTCGCGGACACTTGGAACCAGACCAAGGACTGCCGCTACATCCTCAATCCGCCTTGGCTCAACAGCCGCGGTCGCGCGGACGTCACCATCCACCAGCACACCGCTATGGGCGAGGGGGAGGTCGATTTTGACGGTATCTTTGAGACCCTGCGCGACATGGATTTTGCAAATAAGCAGCTGAAGGCCGATGCACCTAAGGTCGGTGGCGACAACATCATCTGCGTGTCCTACTTTGGCTTCCCGGAGAAGATGGACAAGCAGGCTCCTGAAGCTCTTGAACGCATCAAACGCGAACTTCTCTAATCTACCTCACTCACCTTTTTCTTTTCTATTTCCGATCGGGTATAACCCGAAAAACAAAAAGAGCGGTAAATCCGCTCTTTTTGTTTGCTATATTTCTTGTAGATGACTTACTTGCTGGGATGATATGCGTGCTGGTAAATTCTATACAGAACGCATCTCTAGCATGACATGGAAGAAAAAATTCAGTATGTCTTACCTCAATAAACCGCAGGTTAATGGAGGTTCTGATAGGTCAATAGAATTATAATATTAAAGAAGCAGAGAATACAATCTAATTGGAAATATTAGAATAATAGATGTGATATGTAGGATTGTACAGAACGATTTGACGACAACTGTGACGACAAACAGGAAATAATCAGCGGAATCCAATTGGCCATATTGTCACAAATATTTGATGAATACGGATTGAATGCGTTTATATGGATAAAAACTATCATAAAAAACGGGATTTTGGCAATTCAAATCCCTGACTCTCCGCCAGATTACCGCACTTTATCGAAAGATAAAGTGCGGTTTTTGCCGTTTTGGGTGAAAAATCATAACTTTTTCGCGAGCAAGAAATTTTTGAGTGCAATCCTGAGTGCAATCAGAATTTATTGCGCTTCCGGCAGGGACGCGATCAGCGCATCCATACGTGCTGCGCTGTTTCGCTGCATCTGGTCGCTGACGTGGGCGTAGGTCTTCAGCGTAAACGACGCGGCGTAGTGACCGAGGTTGGTTTGCACCGTCTTGATGTCGTCGCCGTTTTCCAGCGAGATCGTCGCGAACGAGTGGCGCAGAGAATGGAAGGTATAATTGCCCATGCCGCAGTTCAGCAGGATGCGCTTGAGGTGCTTGTACACGGTGCGCCGATTAAGCGGCTGCCCAAAATCATTCGTAAACACCAGATGGAAGCTGTTGTCCCAAAGCATGTCCGCTGCCAGCTGCTGCTCATTCTGCTTTGCCCGTTGGTGCCGCAAGACCCGCATGGCGTTCTGCGCGAGAATCATTTTACGCTGCTTGCCCTCTTTGGGTGGCGCAAGGAAGTAGCCGAAATCGCCCTTGACCTGCTTCTGTTGCAATTGCTGACGGACATAGATGCAGTCGTGATCAAAATCAACATCCTCCCAGCGTAGGCCGAGGATCTCGGACAGGCGCAGACCGGAGAAAATGTCGATGAAGAAAATGTTGCGGAACTGCTTACCGTCGATTGCTTGCAGGAACCGACTGAGTTCGGCGGTCGTGATCGCGCGCACCTGATGCTGCGTCACACGCGGAAGCGAGCAGCGCTCGGATACATTACGAAGCAGCAACTCGTCGCGGATGGCGGATTCCAGCATGTTGTGCAGGATGCCGTGGATGTTGCGGACGGTTTTGGCGGACAGCTTCTTTTTAACCGACAAGGATGTGACAAACTGCTGCACCTGACGATGGGTCAGATCGGTCAGCTTGACCTTGCCGAGCGCGGGAAGAATGTGGTTTTCCAGAATCTTCTGATAGGTCACCTGCGTGCTGTGTGCCAGATTGACTGCGCAGATCGAGAAGTATTCCTGCGCGTAGGCCGCAATGGTGATCTGGTTCGGTTCCTGATAGGTGCCGCGGTCAATGTTTGCGGTTGCGTCACGCAGCTTGGTGGCAACCTCTTTCTGCGTTTTGCCGTAAACGGAATGACGGAGCAGCTTGCCCGTAATGGGATCGCGGCCGGACACATATTGTCCCTGCCAGCGGCCGTCTTTTCGCTTGTATATCGTGCCGCTGCCGGCTTCGCGTTTTTTACTTTTGCGTGCCATAGTTGCTTGATGCTCCTTTCCGGCACATACAATTTAGGTG
>NZ_CAWVCU010000116.1:0-22251 GCF_963927765.1 uncultured Agathobaculum sp.
TATTATATCAGATCGTTTTCAGTTTGTCAAGAACTTTTTTCAAGTTTTTCAAACTTTTTTCGACCCGCGCCGCTTCTTTCCGAAGCAGCCTATTTAGTATATCAAACCGAGAAACGTTTGTCAAGAACTTTTTTCATTTCTTTCAAATTCTTTCCGATTTGGCGGCCTCTCACCGAAGCAACTTTCTTAGTATACTACACATAACCGACCTTTGTCAATACTTTTTTACATTTTTTTGCTTTTTCCCTATCCCCCCACATACTGCATTTGAACGCTTGTCTGTTTCATGCTATAATACAGCCATTATATGCTGTTGCCACCAAATGCTTTTTTCTTTGTTGGTTGGTGGTTTCTGCACTGATACTTTTCCCATTCTGGAGGATTCTATGCTTAAACGCCTAATTTTTACCGCTCTGAGCATTGCCGCCCTCACTTATTCGGCATCCGCGGCCAATGCGCTTCCTGCCACTTCCGGCGGGCAGACGTTTTATGTCAGCACTTCTCTTTCGGATGCAGTTGGCAAACCAGCCGATCCCACTATATATAATATAGGAGGAAATACTTATTTTAAATTGCGTGATCTCGGGCGTTTGTTGGATTTTGGCGTCACATATGACAAAGCCACAAACGCTGTCCACATTGATCCCGATGCTGCTTATGTCCCCGTTTCTGGCGAAAGCAGCACCATCCAAAACACTGCTACCGCACCAGCGTCCGCTGTCGTCACGCGCCAGACTCTTTATTTGAACGGTTCTCTGATTTCGCCTACCGTATATAATATTAAGGGAAACAACTATATTGCTTTGCGCGCACTAGGGCAGCTTGTGGATTTCGGCGTTTCTTATAACTACGATAACCGTCGCATCACTGCCTATGCCGCTTATCCCTATGCAGAAGAAACCACATGGTCCGCGGCAATGAACGATTTGGCAAACAATCTGCGTGTTCTGCCTGCCTCGTCGTTTTCCGATACAGCGAACCGATATGCTCCCATCATAACCGACGAAGCAAATGCCGACTGGCGTGATTTGATCAGCCAGCTCCGTGCTGTCAAGGGCGCTCCCTTGTATGCTTCATCCAACAACACACTATACCGCAGCAATCTTTACTGGGCGGATAGGCTCACCGCCGCCTTGACAAACACCACTCCCGCAGCGACGCCGCAATATTCCGGCAGTCTTACCGCGCTTGCCGATTCTGATTTATTCGATAACCCCGACAAGAATATGCTGCAGGCCGATTTTCAAGCCATGTCAACCGCCTATCTCGGTGCAAAGCCAGCATCCTTGAGCGATGTTACAGTTTCCAACGGATATTCCCGCGATGCGCGCAGCCGCCCTTCCCTAACCGATACATATACCCTGACCGGCGGCGCAACAGCATCCGACTACACCGCAGCCAAGCGCTATTTCTCTTCGGATATGGCCAAGCTGTCCTCCCTGCATTCCGACGAGGAACGCGTCGCTTACATCTATGAGTTGCTGCAACGTGAATTCCGTACCGGCGGCAACGCTTCTTGGGTCAAGTCCTACAACAAAAACGGCAGTGTCAGCACGCGTTCGCTGGCTGCTGCAGCCGATTGGATGTTCTCAGAGGCTGGCATTCCATCATTTCTGGTACGCAGTTGGTCCACGGCATGGAACGTCGTCTATGTTAACGGGCAATGGGCAGTTTTTGATTTCACTAAGGGCAGCACACTTCGCTCGCTCGACGAGTACCACCTGATCGACCTGAATCCCGGCTCTACCCTGCTGTTGACACAGGTCATGCGTCCCGGTGCTTCCTATTATAATTTACGCACTGCAACCGTTGATAAATATTTCACCTATACCAGCATTGCTGGCACCGCACAGGCTACTGCGAAACAAATGCAGACCTATATTAAAAAAGTCAATCCCAACGTACCGCAGTCGGTCATTGATATGATCCCCTACTATCTGTCTGAAGGACAAGCAGAAGGCATCCGCGGTGATATCGCCTTTGCGCAGTCCTGTCTGGAAACAGGAAACTTTACCTTCAAGGACAGCGCCGTTAAGCTGGAGCAAAATAATTTCTGTGGACTTGGCGTACTGGATAACGGTATGCTGGGCGCGTCCTTTGATACGCCGCAGCTCGGCATCCGCGCCCAGATCCAGCATCTCAAGGCATATGCCAACAAATCCCCGCTGAACAATCCGGTGATTGACCCGCGCTTTTCTCTCGTCACACGCGGTGCTGCTCCCACAGTGCAGTATCTTGGCATACAGGAAAACCCGCACGGATACGGCTGGGCAGCCGGCGCAGATTACGGCGTAAAAATTCTCAATATTTTGGAGAATATCCTCGCTTGCTAATGGGGATACTACAACAGAGGTGAATCTACATGAATCGGTATCATAATCTGACCGAAATGCTGGCCATTAACCGTTCTGCACATGCTTACTTCTCTCAACTGCCAGCCCATGTCCGCCGCATGATTATTGAACGCGGCGACTGCGTCCATTCCCAAGCTGAGCTACAGGGCTATGCCGAACAGTTGATGCATCAGAACGATTAAAAAAGTGCTGCCGTTTATCCGGCAGCACTTTTTCGTTTTTCCCCTCAAAACGCAGCCATCAGCCGCTTTCTATTAAACAATATTCAGCGCTTCCCGCAATACATGCAAACTGGCCAAGTGCCCATCCAGCATGGACATCGTCAAATCCTCCATTTCCAGAGAGATCTCATCATCATATCCCGACATACGCACAACCGAGAAAAATTCCTTCCACCACTTAGCATCATGTCCTGCGCCCACGGCAACATAGTTCCATGCGCGCTTTGCAAATGCGTCGATTGGCTTGGTGTCGAGCATGCCGTTGGGCTGCCAATAGCGACGCTCCGGCCGAGAATCCTTTCCATGCACGTGATAAATCGCACCATGCTCTCCCAGCACACGCGCCGCCTCAATCGGATCTCCGCCCATCCAGAACAAATGCGAGGGGTCCAGATTCATGCCGACCATCGGGCCAACTGCCTCACGCAGCCGCAAGCAGGTTTCCGGATTATATACCAGCTGCATTCCGTGGTTTTCCAGCGCGATCTTCTCAACGCCGCAGTCTGCTGCCATCTTGACGATTTCCTTCCATGCCGGAATAGCAACTTCATCCCATTGGTACGCCAGAATCTCCTGCGTCTCCGGCGGCCATGAGGTAGTAATCCAAACCGGCGTTTTGTCCCCTTTGCAACCGGCCGGCAATCCGCTCATCATGACGATTTTCTTCACGCCAAGCATCTGTGCCAGCGCAAAGGTCTTTTTTGTCACATCCATCTCCTGTTCATAGGCCAGTGGGTTGCCCGAACAATTGAGCGCGCACAGTTCCAACCCTCTGGCCCGCATTGCATCATACCACTGCTCCCGCGCCGTCCGGTCGCTGACCAGCAGATCCAAATCGCAATGCGGTGCGCCCGACCAATTCCCCGTTCCGATTTCAATTGCTGCAATGCGCTGCTCCACGCAAAAGTCCAGCATCTGCTCATAAGGCATGTCCAATGTACAGGTCTTGATTGCCAGCTTCATGCAATATTCCTTCCCTCACCATAGATTGTGAGGTAATTTTACCACACTGTAACCTGCACCCGCAAGAGATATCTCCAAAATATGCCCAAATCAGACATACTTTTCCCCCGATTTCCTCATGAAATTTGCCCACAAAGGTATTTTTTGCACAATGCACACCCTGCCTTTTCCTTTTGCAAATCCATTCTTTGTGAACCTGCACAAACGCACCCGTAAGCAACTCGCTATTACCGACAAAAATCACAACAAACACTTGTCAAAGTACCACAGATGCATTAAAATATTACCAGAACGTTGGAGCGTTCCAGTGTCCTGCAATATGGCGGGGCAACACGACGAGCAGTGAGCAAGCGCTGGCTTGCTGCATAGGATCATTTCTTTTGCAGCAGCCGGGATTTCCCGACCGGCATTTGGTCCCTGCGCAAAAAAAGGAGAGAGGTTTTATCATGAAGAAGAGACTACTGGCAATGTTACTCGCAGGCGCTATGTGTGCAAGCCTTGCAGCTTGTGGCGGCACCACCACGAATGACACCGGCGACACCGCTGAAGGCGGTGAGTCCAGCGGCGAAGGCTACTCCATCGACGTCATCCTGAAGACCACGGCTTCCGAGTACTGGGGCTACGTTAAGGCTGGCGCTGAAGCGTACATGGCTGACAACCCGGACGTAAAGGTTGAGGTTAAGGGCGCTTCCTCTGAGACTGCTTACGACGAGCAGCAGAACATGATCGAGACTGACCTGAACTCCGGCGCGTACGACGCTTTCGTTATCGCTCCGCTGCAGGCTGATCTGGTGACCACCCTGATCTCTGGCCAGACCGCTCCGATCATCGCAGTTGACACTGACATTGATGCTCCGGAAGTTAAGTCTTTTGTCGGCACCGGTAACGAAGACGCTGCTGCAATGGGCGGCGAAGCGGCTGTTAAGGCTGCACAGGAAGCTGGCTGGACCGAGCTGAAGGCAATTGCTATCTCCGGCGTACAGGGCGACAGCACCGCTACCGCTCGTCTGACCGGCTACCAGAAGGGCATCGAAGCTGCCGGCGGCACTTTCCTGGCTGACGAAACCCAGTACGCAGACGCTGTAGCAGATAAGGCTGCTACCTCCATGGAAGCAATCATGCAGAACCATCCGGAAGGTATCGCAATGATCGTCTGCAACAACGACGACATGGCAATGGCAGCTGCCCGTGCCGCTAAGGGCAACGAAGCTTATGCTAACACGGTCTTTGTTGGTTTCGACGGCATCCAGTCCGCATGCACCGCTATCCTGAACGGCGAGGAGACCATGTCTGTTGCACAGGAAGCTTATGACATGGGCTACATGGCTGTTGACGCTGCTGTTAAGGCTCTCAACGGCGAAGAAATCAAAGAGTTCATCGATTCTGGCTGCTCTGTTGTTACCAAGGACAACGCACAGGAGCGTCTGGATACCCTGAAGAGCTATCTGGGCGAGTAATTTACAAGCCGCTCTTGTAGGTAAGTTTTAAGTAAAAGGGAGGAACCCCTGCAGGATTGAATAATCGGTGCAGGGGTTCTTTCCAAGCTACTGACCCCACCCGCGAGACTGAGACAAAGTACCATACATGCCCTGACATGACTTTGTCCTATAACTGTACCGAGACCAGTTCCCTTATGTCCCGCACTTCATCTCGGAGAAGAAAAGGTGATATGCAAATGAGTGAATACGTAGTAGAGCTGAAAAACGCAACGAAGCGTTTTCCGGGCGTAGTGGCTCTGAGGAACATGCAGCTCGCCGTCAAGCCCGGAGAGATTCTGGGTCTGATCGGTGAGAACGGCGCGGGCAAGTCGACACTTATCAAGGTGTTGACCGGCGTGCACCAGGCAGACGAGGGCCAGATTTTTGTTGACGGCGTGGAAAAGCATTTCAAAGATCCGAATGAATCCGCAGCGGCAGGCATTGCCTGCGTATATCAGGAGCTGAATATCGAAAAGCTTCTGAGCGTAACCGATAACATTTTCATCAACAAATGGATCAAGAAGGGTGCCCTGCTTGACTATCCGACGATGCATAAGAAGGCCAAGGAGGTCATGGCATCGCTCGGGCAGGATATCGACCCGACCAAGGCTGCCGGCACGTTCGGCATGGGCGTGCAGCAGATGATCGAAATCGCCAAGGCAGTTCTGATCAATGCAAAAATGATTATTATGGACGAGCCGACCTCGTCTTTGGGCGAAAAAGAGGTAGAACAGCTCATGAAGACCTGCCGTGAGCTCAAGGCGCGCGGCATCGGCATCGTCTTTGTATCGCATAAGCTCGAAGAGTTGTTTGAGCTGTGCGACCGTGTCACCGTTATCCGTGACGGTGAGTATATTTCGACCAAGCCGATCGACGAGTGGGATAACGACTCGCTGATCACTGCAATGGTAGGCCGTTCGCTCGACAACCAGTTCCCCAAGGAATTTGGTACGAAGAGCGCAGAGCCGATGCTCAAGGTAGAGCATCTGACCGAAAACGGCGTACTGCGCGATGTTTCGTTTGACGCATACGGCGGACAGATCCTTGGCTTTGCGGGTCTGGTCGGCGCAGGCCGTACCGAAACCATGCGTGCGATTTTTGGCGCCGATCCGATCGACGGCGGCAAAATTACCATCAAGGGCAAGGAAGTACATATCAAGTCTCCTCGTCAGGCGATCAAAGAAGGCATCGCATTCCTGACGGAGGACCGCAAGGGCCAGGGTTTGGTTCTGGCGCAGACCATCCGCACCAACCTGATCCTTGCAAACATGAAGGGCTTCAGCAACGGTCCTTTCCTGGATGAAAAGAAGATTCTGGAGAGCGGCGAGAAGGCAATCGCGTCGCTGCGCATCAAGACCCCGTCGATCGACGAGATCGTCGGCCAGCTGTCCGGCGGCAACCAGCAGAAGGTTGTTATCGGCAAATGGGTCAACACAGATGCCGATATCTTCATTTTCGACGAGCCGACCCGTGGTATCGACGTCGGCGCAAAGGTCGAGGTTTACAACGTCATGAACAGCCTTGTCAAGCAGGGCAAGTGCGTCATCATGGTATCCTCTGAAATGCCGGAGATCCTCGGCATGAGCGACCGCGTAATCGTTATGCGCGGCGGTGAGGTAATGGCGGATGTCAGCCGCGACAGCAAATATTTCAATCAGGAAGACCTTATGAAGGCAGCTTGGGGAGGTAAATTAGATGACTAAAACGAAAAAGTCCAGCAATTTAATGACGTATGCTGGTACGTTCGGCGCATTGTTGATCCTTTGCATCGTACTGACGATCGCATCGCCCAACTTTTTCAAGTATTCCAACCTGATGTCGGTTCTCAAGCAGACATCGTTTAACGCACTGGTTTCCACCGGCATGCTGCTCTGCCTGATCACCGCCGGTATCGACCTTTCGGTTGGTGCTAACGCAACGTTTTGCGCCTGCCTTGCCGGTATGCTGGTACAGAAGGGCATGACCAATTCGGTTGTGCTGCTGATTGTTGCGATTGTAGCCGGCACGCTGATCGGCTGGATCAACGGCATGATGCTGACCCGCCTGCACCTGCCCCACCCCTTCGTTTCCACCCTTGGTATGAAGAACGTACTTTGGGGTGCAGCACTAATTGTAACTGGTTCCCAGATGGTTTCGTTCTCCGGTCTGGACGGTGTCATGTGGCTCGGCTCCGCTACGGTTGGCGGCTTCCCTGTTAGCTTCATCGTTGTTATCGTAATCTACATTATCATGCACATCCTGCTGACCCGCACTTCGCTGGGCCGCTCGATCTACTGCTGCGGCGGCAACCCGGAAGCAGCTCGCCTGTCCGGTATCAACTCTGCAAACGTGCTGACCTTCTGCTACGCGCTGTCCGGCTTCATGGCGGCGCTGGCTGGTATCGTTTCGATCGGCCGTTCCGGCATCTGCAACGGCGTTAACGCAACCCAGCCGTACGATACCGACGCAATCGCAGCGTGCATCATCGGCGGCGCGTCCTTCATGGGCGGTAAGGGCACCATGATCGGCACCATGCTCGGTGCGCTGATCATCGCGGTTCTGCGTAACGGCTTCTCGCTGCTGTCCGTTTCCTCGGCAGTACAGAACCTGGTTCTCGGCCTGGTTATCATCGGCGCCGTTCTGCTCGACGTTACTCGTGAGCATATGGAAGCAAAGGCTCGCCGTCTGGCCGCAAAGTAATTACTCATTTTCATACACTGAAAAGGCTGCCGTTTGCGGCAGCCTTTTCCACTTCACAGCCTCTATTGCCTGTTTCTTGATGCGAATAGGCTGTCCTGCACTTTTGCCAAAAGTCATCTTTTCTCTTGAATCCTGTTTCACTTTATTGTCATATTATTTTGTTGTTTTTTAATTTACTTCCAAAGGAGAGATTTTACATGTTGAATATTGGTGTGATCGGCTGCGGCGCCATTGGCCGCGATCATATCCGCCGCCTGCACGATCTGGTTCCCGGCTGTCAGGTTGTCGCCTGCGCCGATTATTTGGAAGAAGCTGCTCGCAAAACCGCAGCGCAATACGCAGGCTTACGCGCTTACGCAACCGGCGAAGAACTGATCGCCGCTCCCGAAGTACATGCCGTCCTTATCGCTTCTTCTGATCCCAGTCACGCTGGTTATGTTCTAGAATGTCTCAAGCACGGTAAATATGTGTTCTGTGAAAAGCCGCTTGCACAAAACGCAGCTGACTGCGAAAAAATCATCCAAGCAGAAGTGACTCACGGCAAGCGCCTGGTACAGGTCGGTTTTATGCGTCGCTATGACCGTGGCTATGCCGAAATGAAGCGGATCATTGACTCCGGCGAACTTGGCGCACCGCTGATGATCCATGCTTGCCATCGCAACGTGTCCCAGCCGGACGGCTTCCAGACCGAAATGGGCGTATCCAATGTTGCCATTCATGAGCTGGATATCTGCCGCTGGCTGCTTTCCGATGAATATGCAAACGGACAAGTGCTCAAGGTACGGCAGTCTGCCTGCTCAACCAAGGGCTACGATAATCCACAGATCGTGCTGCTCGAAACCCAGTCGGGCGCACGTATTGACGTAGAAGTGCAGGTTGCCGATGCTTACGGCTATGATATTCAGTGTCAGGTTGTATGCGAAAAAGGCACGGTCAATCTCCCTGACCCGTATGCTGTTGTCAAACGCGCAAACGCAACCCGCTCCTTCCCCATCCTGACCGACTGGAAGGATCGCTTCATCGAAGCCTATGATATCGAGTTGACCGAATGGGTCAAAGCGTTGGCTGCAGGTGGCCCGACTGGTCCGTCCGCTTGGGATGGCTATGCTGCCTGCGTTGCGGCGGATGCGCTCAACCGTTCGCGCGGCACCGGTCAATTCCTCCCCATTGAAATGATGGATAAGCCTGATCTGTATAAATGATAAAAAGCAGCCCCGCGCTCAAGCGCGGGGCTGCTGCTATATAAATAGACCAATCAATATTCCACTTTGACAGCCTTGCCGCTGTGGAAAGAATCCGTGATCGCATAGGTGACAACCGTTGCTTTGGTGCCGTCATATACGGTCAGTTCCGGCTTACGATCCTTCTGAATGCAGTCAATAAAATCTACCATTTCCAACAGATACGCTTCTGCGAAGCGCTGCGGGAAGTTTTCGATGATCTCCTGCCGTGCGCCGTACTGGTCGTATACCATGACGCGATCCTTCCACGGCACGCCAGCTACGCGGATATGACCATCTGTCGCAACGATTTCCGTTTCGGTGTGATAACCATGCGGCGCTGTACGGCCGACATGCAAAAACGCCACCGTACCATTATCGAACTTGAGCATTGCCATGCCGGTCTCGGTATCGCCATTCTCAGCAAATTCGGGATGCTTAAACGTTGTGCCTGCCGCATACACCTCAGTCACCTCGCCGCCGAGGAACCAGCGCATCAAGTCGATGTCATGCGACGCCGCATCAATAAAGATACCGCCCGAGGTCTTGGAGAACTTGATGCAGCTCTCAACCAGCGCTTCCGGATCCAGACCAGTTGCTTTGACCAGATAGGGTTTGCCGATTTCACCGGCGTCGATCTTCGCCTTTGCATCTGCATAAGACGGGTCGTAACGACGCATAAATCCTAAGAAGAACACCTTATCCGGGTGGCGCTCTACCGCAGCCTCCGCACGCTTGCATTCCTCCAGAGAGCAGCCGAGCGGCTTATCCGTGAATACATGCTTGCCAGCATCCAGCGCATACTCGATCATCCAGCAGTGCTCCGGCGAGGAGGAAACGATAACCACGGCTTCAATATCCGCCTCATCTACCATCTTTTTGTAATCGGTTGTTACAAAATCGACCTTGAGATATTCTTTTGCCCAATCCAGATCTTTCTGTTCCAGCGAACACGCAGCAACCAATCGGCATCCTGGGATCTTAAACGCCAGATTTTCCGCATGCACTGCGCCCAGACGGCCCAGGCCAACAATACCGGTTTTTACTTCTTTCATGTGATTTTGTCTCCTTCTTTTCTGAGAATATATTTCTCTCTCTCACGGCCGACTGCCGTTTTTCTCCATATACTATCATATCATTTTACCGTTTGAAAAGCAAACATAATACGCTGGATTCTCCACGCTGGATTCTCCAGTCCACTTTCCGACATTGGCACTCCCCTCTGCCATGTGACAAAAACAGGTGCATCATTTAACAAAATATTCATAAACGGCACTTGACTTTGCTGCCGTGGGGTGGTAAATTAAGTTTAGCACTCAGGAAGGATGAGTGCTAAACCCGAACAGAAAGGAGTCAGGTTCGGTGGAATTGTCCGAGCGAAAAAAGCAAATCCTAAAAGCAATCATCGGTGACTATATTCGCACTGCCGAGCCGGTTGGCTCCAAGGCACTGACCGAAGGGCATTCCCTCCCCTTTTCTTCCGCCACCATTCGCAACGAAATGAGTGAACTGGAGGAAATGGGGTATCTGGAAAAACCGCATACCTCTGCCGGACGCATTCCTTCTCCGCAAGGCTATCGGCTGTATGTGGATGAGCTGATGGAACTGCCGACGGACACCGGCGAGGATGACGCACCGCTGCAAACCATGATGCAGACCAAGGTGCGGGAGCTTGACCGTCTCATCCAAGAGGCCGGCAAGCTGATCTCCAGCCTGACCAATTATGCATCTGTTGCCATCACCCCGGCGCTGACCCAAATTTCCATACGACAATTTGAGATCATCCCGGTGGACAAAATGAACTTTGTCATTGTGGTTGTTACAGATTCCGGCACGGTCAAAAATAAAATGGTGCGCACAATGGCCGATGTTTCCAAAGACGAAACCGAATTGCTCACTTATGTGCTCAACCAAACCTTGACCGGCCTGCCGCTTAGCCATATTACGGCAGAACGCTTCGACATTGTGCGCCGCGCCGCTGGCCTTTCCGCGCTGCTGGCACCGGTTGCCGAATACATTGCAGAGCTGATTGAAGAGCTGAGCGACCAAAAGGTTTTTCTGGAAGGCACCAACAAACTGCTGCGTTTCCCCGAGTATCGCGACCTGCATAAAGCGCAGGCGCTGCTCGATTACATGGAGGACGACCGGAAGCATCTGCTGCCGGCCACACGCAAGATCGACGGAATCCAGTTCTTTATCGGACCGGAAAACGGGGCAAATCCCCTGCGTGAAACTTCCGCGATTTACGCAAAATACGATATCGGCCACATCGGACAAGGTGCGATCGGCATTGTTGGACCGACCCGAATGGATTACGCCAAGTTGTCCGCGCAGCTCAGCCGCTTCGCAAAGGGGCTGAACAAGCTGATTGCGGAAACCTTTTTGGATGAAAAAGACGGGAATTCCTGATTTCCCTGCAAATGGAGGCATCAAAACAATATGAGCAAAAAGAAACAGCCTGAAGCTGCCGAAGCGGAACAGACGGCGGCTGCGCAACAGGAAGCGGAAACCGCTGCTGAAAACAACGTAAGCGAAGAGGCAGCTGTACAGCCCACCGAGGACTGGAAAGCCAAGTTCGACGATCTCAATGACCGTTTCCTGCGCATGGCTGCGGAATATGACAACTTCCGCAAACGCAGCCAACGCGAACGCGAGCAGTCTTATAACGATGCGGTCAGCCACGCGGTGAAGGCGTTGCTGCCGACCTATGACAACCTCGAACGAGCGATCAAAGCAGAAACCGCAGACTCGGAATACAAAAAGGGCGTGGAACTGACCATGACCCAGCTGGTCGAAAGCCTCAAAAGCATCAATGTCACGATCATCGAGGCATCCGCAGGCACGGCCTTCGACCCGAATTTCCACAACGCTGTAATGCATGTGGAGGATGAAGCGTTTGGCGAAAACCAAATTGCCGAAGTGTTCCAGCAGGGCTTTCAGATCGGCGATAAGGTCATCCGCCATGCAATGGTCAAGGTGGCCAACTAATCACATTGTAAAATACACAGTTATCATAAAGGAGTGCTATCAATCATGGGCAAAATCATCGGTATCGACTTAGGTACTACCAATTCCTGCGTATCCGTTATGGAAGGCGGCGAGGCGGTCGTTATCCCTAACGCGGAAGGCGCACGCACGACCCCGTCTGTTGTTGCGTTCTCCAAGGACGGCGAGCGCATGGTCGGTCAGGTTGCAAAGCGTCAGGCTGTTACCAATGCGGATCGCACGATTATTTCCATCAAGCGTCACATGGGCTCGGATTACCGCGTCAACATTGACGGCAAGCCCTATTCCCCGCAGGAGATCTCCGCAATGATCCTGCAGAAGCTCAAGGCAGACGCAGAAGCCTACCTCGGCCAGCCGGTAACGCAGGCGGTCATCACGGTTCCGGCTTACTTCTCCGACTCCCAGCGTCAGGCAACCAAGGACGCTGGCAAGATCGCAGGTCTGGAAGTGCTGCGTATCATCAACGAGCCGACCGCAGCTGCGCTGGCTTACGGCGTTGATAAGGAATCCGAGCAGAAGATCATGGTTTACGACCTTGGCGGCGGCACGTTCGACGTTTCCATCCTCGACATTGGCGAAGGCGTTCTGGAAGTACTGTCCACCGCAGGCGATACGCACCTCGGCGGCGATGACTTCGACCAGCGCATCATCGACTGGATGGTGGCAGAGTTTAAGAAGTCCAACGGCATTGACCTGTCGAACGATAAGATGGCGATGCAGCGCCTGAAGGAAGCTGCTGAGAAAGCAAAGATCGAGCTGTCCGGCATGTCCCAGACCTCGATCAACCAGCCGTATATCACCGCAGATGCGACCGGCCCGAAGCATCTGGAACTGACGCTGACCCGTGCAAAGTTCAACGAACTGACTGCTGATCTGGTTGAGCGCACCATGGGCCCGGTTCGTCAGGCAATGAGCGACGCAGGCCTGTCTGCTTCCGACCTGTCCAAGGTTCTGCTGGTTGGTGGCTCGACCCGTATCCCGGCCGTGCAGGAAGCCGTTAAGGGCATCACCGGCAAGGAAGGCTTCAAGGGCATCAACCCGGATGAGTGCGTTGCAATCGGCGCATCCATTCAGGGCGGCGTACTTGGCGGCGAAGTCAAGGACGTACTGCTGCTCGACGTTACCCCGCTGTCCCTCGGCATCGAGACCCTCGGCGGCGTATGCACCAAGCTGATCGAGCGCAACACCACCATCCCAACCAAGAAGAGCCAGATCTTCTCCACCGCGGCTGACAACCAGCCGTCCGTTGAGATCCACGTGCTGCAGGGCGAGCGCGAAATGGCTGCCGGCAACAAGACGCTTGGCCGCTTCACGCTTGATGGCATTGCTCCAGCTCCGCGCGGCGTACCGCAGATCGAGGTTACCTTTGACATCGACGCCAACGGCATTGTAAACGTATCGGCTAAGGATCTTGGCACCGGCAAGGAGCAGAAGATCACCATTACCGCATCGACCAACCTCTCTCAGGAAGAGATCGATAAGGCGATGCACGAGGCTGAGCAGTATGCTGAGCAGGATAAGAAAAACAAGGAAGCGGTTGAGATTCGCAACAACGCTGAGCAGCTGGTATTCCAGTCTGAAAAGGCACTGACCGATCTGGGCGATAAGCTGTCCGCAGACGAAAAGAGCGGCGTACAGGCTGAGATCGACAAGGTTAAGGAAGCGCTCAAGGGCACGGATACCGAGATGATCAAGATGGCGACCGACAACCTCTCTAAGAAGTTCAGCGATCTGGCTGGCAAGATCTATCAGCAGCAGGCACCGCAGGGCGATCCGAACATGGGTGGTCAGGCAGGCGCACAGGGCGGCCCGCAGGGCGATTTTGTCGATGCAGACTTCACCGAAGTCAAGGACGACGATCAGAACAAGTAATTATCCATGCCGCGTGGGGCGGAACGGAAACCGTTCCGCCCTGCGGCATGCTATTTTCCATTATTTGAGGGATCACAATGGCTGATAAAAGAGACTATTACGAGGTGCTTGGCGTACAGAAAGGCGCAAGTGAGGACGAGCTGAAAAAAGCTTACCGTCGTCTCGCCCGCAAGTACCACCCTGACCTAAATAAAGACAATCCGGAGGCTGCCAATAAATTCAAGGAAGTCAACGAGGCATACGAAGTGCTGTCCGATGCGGATAAGCGCGCCAAATATGACCAGTTTGGCTTTGCGGGCGTCGATCCGAGCTATGGCGGCGGCGCAGGTGCGGGCGGCTTCGGTGGCTTTGACATGGGCGATCTGGGCGACCTGTTCGGCTCCTTCTTCGGCGGCGGCTTTGGCGGCGGACGCAGTTCGCGCCGCAACGCCCCCCAGCGCGGCGAATCCATCCGGCAGAACATTATCCTCTCGTTTGAGGAAGCCGCATTTGGCTGCGAAAAAGAGATTTCCGTCAACCGCATCGAGTCTTGTGACGAATGCGGCGGTACGGGCGCAGCCAAGGGCACGAGCGCCGAGACCTGCCCGAATTGCCGCGGTACCGGCACCGTAACGCAAACCCAGCGCACGCCGCTTGGCATGTTCCAGACGCAGGGCGCATGTCCGAACTGCCGCGGCACCGGCAAGATCATCAAAAAACCGTGCAGCAAGTGTAATGGCGCAGGGCGTGTGCGCAAGACGCGCAAGTTCAAGGTCAATATCCCGGCTGGCATTGATGAAGGGCAATCCATCCAGCAACGCGGTCAGGGCAATGCAGGCATCAACGGCGGCCCGGCTGGCGATCTGTTTGTGACGATCTCCATTCGTCCGCATCCGATTTTCACACGTGAGGGACAGGACGTTTACGTCGATATTCCGATCTCGTTTACGCAGGCAGCGCTGGGCGATACCTTGCAGGTGCCGACTATCGACGGTCGCGTGGAATACAAAGTGCCGGAAGGCACGCAGACCGGCACGGTATTCCGCATGAAGGGCAAGGGCATCCAGAATGTGAGCGGCCGTGGCCGTGGCGACCAGTACGTCCGTGTAAGCATTGAAGTGCCGAAAAATCTGTCCGAAAAACAGAAAAAGCTGCTGCGGGAATTTGAAGAATCCTCTACCGATGACAACCAGAGTAAGCGCAAAGGCTTTTGGGATAAGGTGAAAGACGCACTCGATATCGACTGAGCACCGCAATATAAGACAAAGGCTCGGAACCATTCGGTTCCGAGCCTTTGTTTGTTTCCCTCAGATTTTACTCGTTATTGCCACGATAATAGCGGATGAGCGCCTGTGTGCCCAAATCACCCAAGCCCTCGGCTTCCAAATCGCCATACATCGTGCAGACGCGCTCGAGTACGGGCAACGAGCCAAAGCCCTGTCCCTGTGCGATCTTCATATCCTTGATGAAGTGCTTGAGGAAAAATCCGGGCGCATAGTCCTCCCGCATCATCTTGGGCATGAGGTTTTCCATCTGCCACGAACCAGCTGCGCCCTTGGAAATGCTGTCCAGCATCTTCTGCGTATCCAATCCTGCCCGCTCGGCGTATGCCAGCGCTTCGCTGACGCCCGCGATCGTACCTGCAATCGCAATCTGATTGGCCATCTTGGTATGCTGTCCCGCACCCGCAGGGCCTTCATAAACGATCTGCTTGCCCATCGCCTCAAAGAGCGGCAGACAGGCCTTGAAATCGTCCTCCTGTCCGCCGACCATGATAGACAGCGTGCCGTTCTTCGCGCCCGTGTCGCCGCCCGAAACCGGCGCATCCAACGTATGCAGGCCGCTTGTTGTGCCTTCTTCGTAAATCCGAACGGACAGTTTGGGGTCGGTCGTTGTCATGTCAATCAAATACGTACCCGGTTGAGCGGCCGCAAGGATGCCCTCCTGTCCGAAATAAACCTGCTCCACATCCTTCGGGTATCCCACCATTGTGATAACAGCATCTCTGCCCGACGCGCACTGCGCCACAGAATCGCACCATGTGACGTTGTTCTCTTTGAGAAAATCCTCCAGTTTGGATTTGGTACGCGAATAAACCGCCACCTCATATCCTGCCTTGAGCAGATTTTTGACCATGGAGCGCCCCATCACACCAACGCCGATAAATCCGATTGACTTCATTTTTCTTCCTCCCGTTTATAGTTTTGTCATCAACGATCTTTTAGCGACACATAGCCGGTTGGCGGCTGCACACAGCGATATGCCGGACGAATAATCTTGTCCGTATTGACCAGTTCCTCCAGTCGGTGCGCACTCCAGCCTACGATACGGGCGATTGCAAACACCGGCGTATACAGTTCAGGCGGCAAGCCAAGCATGGAGTATACAAAGCCCGAATAAAAATCGACATTTGCCGAAACGCCTTTATAGATATGGCGCTCATGCGCAATGACCTCAGGCGCGAGCCGCGCAACCAGAGAGTACAGCGCAAAATCCGCATCCCTGCCCTTTTCATGTGCCAGCTGCCCTACAAAGGACTTGAATACCTCGGCACGAGGATCAGAGATCGAATAAACCGCGTGACCCAAGCCATAGATCAAACCCTTGCGGTCGAACGCCTCCCGGCGCAGGAGACGGCTCAGATAGTCCGCAACCGCTTCTTCGTCGGTCGTATCCGTGATGTTTTTCTTCAGATCTTCAAACATCTGCACAACCTTATAATTGGCGCCGCCGTGCTTCGGCCCTTTGAGCGAACCAAGCGCCGCTGAAATGGCAGAATAGGTATCTGTTCCCGAGGAAGTGACCACATGCGTGGTGAACGAAGAGTTATTGCCGCCGCCATGCTCCATGTGCAGCACAAGCGCCAAATCCAACACACTGGCCTCCAGCGGGGTATACTGCATATCCGGACGCAGCATACGCAGGAAATTGGATGCCGTGGATAAGCTGTCCGACGGATAGTGAATATACATGCTTTCGCCGCGCTCATAATAATTATACGCATGATAGGAATAGACCGCAAGCATCGGGAACACTGAAATCAGCATAAGGCATTGCCGCAGCACATTGGGCAGTGTGATCTCATCCGCATTGCTATCATAGGATGCCAGCGTCAGCACACTGCGGGAAAGGCTGTTCATCATATCATGCGTCGGTGCTTTCATAATGACATCGCGCGTGAAATTCGTCGGCAGCGTACGTCCCTGCGCCAGCAGGTTTTTAAAATCGCTCAGCCGCACAGCGTCCGGCAGTTCACCGAAAAGAAGCAGGTAGGCAACCTCCTCGTAGCCCTTGCGTCCGTCCCGTATGAAGCCCTGCACCAAATCGTTGATCTTGATGCCGCGATAATACAGTTCACCGTCACAGGGAACCAGTTCCCCGTTCTCCTCTTTTTGGGAGATGATATCTGATATGTTGGTCAACCCCGCAAGCACGCCTTCACCATTCAGGTCACGCAGACCGCGCTTGACATCGTACTCTTTATACAGCGACGCCTCTATCCGGTCATGTCTTGCGCAAAGCGCCGCCAACCCCTCGATCCGCGGCGTGACCTGCAAAATATCGTGTTCTACCGTCATATAGTATCCATCCCTTTCCAGTATATACTATCCCATGTATATATTGTATCGGGAAATACGCAAGGCTTCAACGTCAATTCGGTTACATCCTGTGAATAATCTGTGAATTTTATTTCGTTAACCTATCAAAAAAGGGAAGGCCGTCCATGCCTTCCCTTTTTCTGTCAACGGATGTAATTAAACATAGTGCGGTGATGGGTCTCCGGCGGAGCGATGCCTGCCTTATCAATCACTTTAAGCATCCATGCAATATTGCGGCCGAGCTTTTCAATCACTTCCACACCTTCAATATCCTGCTTGCACTCACCGATGTCGGCACCATGTACGGCATTCCAGTAATCCGAGGTAACCAGCACCATCTCCATTGCGTCCATCAGGCCGAGCAGCTGCTGATAGGTCTCCATGCCGCCCGAACGGCGCAGCGTACACAGTGCCGCACCCACCTTATGATGAAACTGATTCTCGCCGCAGCAAGCCGCCAGCATAATGCGGTCCATCACACACTTCATGCTGCCAGCAATGCCGCCATGATACACGGGAGAAGCCAGCACGATCGCGTCCGCTTCGATGCATTTCTCAATGATCTCATTGACACCGTCATCTGCCTGCACACAGCGCAGCGTATTGTGATCCAGACAGTGATAGCACGCCATGCACGGATGTACCTTAGCGCCGGGCTGGCATACCTCAAACTCAATGCCCTCCTGCGCCAGCACACCGCCGAGCACCTCGAGCATTTGCGCGCAGTTACCGCCCTTGCGCGGCGATCCATTGATTGCTACTACTTTCATCCTTCTTGTCCTCCTTTGTTTTTATCTGCAAACCACCAGAAGCGGTTTAATCAATATGCTTTTGGTTTTCCAACCGATACAGGCGCATGACCACCAACGTATGATTGAGCTGCGGCCCCATCAGCAGGATCATGCTGACGATATACAGCCACAGCATCAGCACAATGATGGCACCCAGAGAACCATACAGCACGGAATAGCTTGCCATATTGTCCACATAGAACGAAAATCCCCAGGAAACCAGCAGCCATGCCACCAGTGAAAACAATGCCCCCGGCCATACCTCTCGGAACTTTAGATGCAGGTTGGGAACAATACGGTTGAACAACATCAGAAATACAAAAATAAATGGGATCATCACCCAAAAGCTGGCGTCGTGCGTCATATTGAGCACGGGCTGCGGAATCGGAACCACCCGCGGCAAAAGACGGATAAGCGCTTTGCCCGCAACCACCAAAACAAAGCTGCACACAACCGATACCAGAAACCCTGCCGTGATGCCAAACGAAATCAGTACATCCCAAACCATGCCGCGTGCTACCTCGACATGGTAAATGTCGTTGACCGTGCGCATCATGGAACGCACCGCGCGCGAAAGGAAATACAACGTCAATCCAATGCCGATCAGCATGGGGCTGACCGGCGGCGTTGCCGCAAGCTGATCGAGATAGGAAACGATCAGCTGCTGCAAGCTTTTCGGAAGCATATCCAGCACCGGTTCAATCCCCTCCATCGAAAGATTGAGCCGTGCCAGCACTGCGTTAAGAAAGATGAGCAGCGGAAACAAGGAAAACAGCAAGAAATAAGACAATTCTGCTGCCGCCTGCGGAATGCCATCTGAAAAGTATCGATAAACCATGCGCTTGACCAAATAGAAAAAGCGGTTCTGTCCGTTCATGGCATCCTCCTCTTTTCAGCGCAGTTTTTATTATTGTACCAGCTTTTTTTCTTCTTTACAACTTGCGTTTTCCGTCTTTGTGAGGTATACTGTTCACAATAGAACATTTGTTCTTTTTGGAGGGATGGAAATGCAGACCGGCCGTGACACAACCTGCTGTTTTTCTGGCTACCGCGTCGAAAAAATGCCTTTTGCCACGAACGATCCTCGCGTCGATGCATTGACTGCTGCACTCGATCGCGCCATCGCAGATGCCGCAGCGCAAGGCTATACCGGTTTCTTTTCCGGCATGTCCACCGGCTTTGACTTATGGGCCGCCGAAGCGGTGCTGCGCGCACGGGAAACTCTGCCGATACAGCTGTTCTGCGCAATTCCGTTTGACCATCAGGCGGACCACTATCCGTCCGAATGGAAGCGCCGCTTCAACCATTGCCTGCTTGCCGCCGACCGCGTATTCGCGCTTTCCCGGAATTATCACGCCGGATGCTATGCCGCACGCAACCGCTTTATGGTGGATGCCTCTTCCCTGCTCATCTGCTATTTTGACGGTAAACCGGGCGGCACAGCACAAACCGTTCGCATGGCGAAGCAAAGCGGTCTGCGCATCGTCAATCTGGCGGACGGACAATTGCAGCTCTTTTAATCCAAACGCAAAACTCCCTTCGACGTATTTCGCGTCGAAGGGAGTTTGCCTTTTCAAAAAACGCTTTATCAGTCTACCTTGACCGTCCAGCCCAGCTCATCAGGCAGCGTGCCCCACTGGATGCCGGTCAGCGTGTCATACAGCTTGTGCGTGATTTCGCCGATCTCACCGTTGTTGATGTAGGCTACATCGCCCTCATAGCGCAGCTCACCTACCGGGGAGATGACCGCAGCCGTACCCGTACCGAACACCTCTTCCAGCTTGCCTTCCTTGGATGCCTGCATAACGTCCACGATCGGCAGACGCTCCTCGGATACCGGAATGCCCCAGTGCTTGAGCAGGTCGATGCAGCTCATACGGGTTACGCCCGGCAGAACCGTACCCACGCAGGGCGCGGTATAAACCGTGCCGTCGATCTTGAAGAAGCAGTTCATCGAGCCGACTTCCTCGACATACTTGTGCTCGACGCCGTCCAGCCACAGGGTCTGCTCATAGCCGAGATCGTGCGCCTTGACCTGAGAGATCAAGCTGGCTGCATAGTTACCACCGCACTTGGTAAAGCCGGTGCCACCCGGGCAAGCGCGGGTATACTCATCCTCGACGAAAATCTTGACCGGATTGATGCCGGTGGAGTAGTATGCACCAACCGGCGAGCAGATGATAATGAACTGATGGGTCTTGGAGGGACGTACGCCCAGATGCGGCTCGGTCGCAATGACAAACGGACGGATATACAGGCTGGTGCCCGGCTGATGCGGCACCCAGTCCTGCTCGACCGACACCAACGCCTTGACCGCCTGCACAAAATCCTCAACCGGCAGGCTGGGCAGGCACATACGGTGGTTGGTGTTGATCATACGCTCGGCATTCTTATCCGGGCGGAACAGCTGGATCGAGCCGTCCGGCGTGCGGTATGCTTTCATGCCCTCAAAGGACTCCATCGCATAGTGCAGCACCATCGCCGCAGGATCAAGCGACAGCGGCGCATACGGCACGATACGGGCATCATGCCAGCCCTGCTCCTCATCATGGTCGATAACCAGCATATGATCGGTATAATAGATGCCGAAACCCAGATTATTTTCATCCGGCTTGGGCTTTTTGTGGTCTGTGAGCTGTGTTCTGATCTGCAGCATGGTGGATTCACTCTTTCTGTTATAGGTTTTGTACCCTTTCATTATAGCACTTTGCCAAGATAAAGCAAGGCGTTTTTTTATAAGAAGGATGACAAACCATCTGCTTTTTGATATAATATGTTCGTATAGTTTGCTGAAAGGAGTGACCGCGTATCCCACGCAAGCTGAAAAAGCTGCTCAGTCTTGTGCTTTGTGCAGCGCTTATCCTTGTCATACTTCCTGAACCAGCCCGCGCATTGACATTAACCGCGGTCAACGATACGTTGCTCCCCTTGTCCGACAGCACCATGCCGACGCGGCTGGGCGGCGAGCTTTATGTCCCATACAGCGTGTTCTCCTCTCTGGGCGTATCTGCTTCCAGCGAAGACAATGTGCTCAACCTGTCCTATGGCGGGGAAACCCTCAGTTTCTCCACCGCAGAGGGGTATGTATATGACCAGAACCTGAACAGCTACTCCCCTCCGGCCTATGACATGAACGGCACGGTGTATGTGCCCGTCAAGCTGTGCTGCGGCAAGTTTGGACTGAGTTATTCCACGCTGTCTGTCTATGGTGAAACGGTGCTTCGTATCACAGATGGTTCAGCCTCCAGCGATTCCGCTTTTGCCTCCAACCAAGGCAGCGCCATTGAAAGCGCAATCAATGCATATAACGGCGTTACGCCTTCCGAGCCTACGAATCCCGTAGAGCCGCCCACGCAGCCGGTGGAGCCGCCCATTCCCGATGTGGAAGAGCAGCCCACCCAAAAGCCTTCCCGCGTGTACTTAACCTTTTATGGCGCACCAACGACCGATACAACACCGGCTGTCTTGGATGCGTTACAGAGCGCCGGACGGCTGGCAACCTTTTTCCTACCCACCGATACATCCACTTGGCCGGACGATGTGATCCGCCGCATGGCAGCCGAAGGGCATACGATCGCACTCCTGCTGGACGCAACCGACCAAACCTCCGCAGAGGACATGCTGTCTGCCCTATCTGCCGCTAACGATCGGCTGAACTTTTTGACCGGCCTATCCACCCGCATTGTCTCGAATGAGAGCGGTTGCGGCAATCTGACACAGGCGCAGCGCGATGCATTGACTGGAGCAGGCTACCGGCTCTGGGATGCCACTATTGATTGCGCAGACGATACACAGTCCGCAGCCCGTGCCTATGCAACAACAGCACAGCAGTTCACACAGACCACAGCAACTGTGATTGTGAAACTGCACCACAGCCGCAACACAGCCCAAACCGTGCAGTTACTGGCCGGCTATATGTCCCGTCAGGGCATTCCGTCCTCACGTATTACCTACGGCACTACGCCCATCAACGGCGCTTCTGATACCCGGTAAACGAAATATGCAAAAAGGGCCTGTTGCAAAATAGGCCAAAGAAAAAAGACAGGCAGGGCAGCCCGAAAAGGGTTGCCTTGCCTGCCTTTTTGCTTT
>NZ_CAWVCU010000117.1:0-4570 GCF_963927765.1 uncultured Agathobaculum sp.
ACAGACCGCTGCATCGATATCTGGACAACCGACACCGCGCACAGCGGTACAGACCATACCGCAAGCAGCAGTGCAGCCGCCGTCGCCTACGGCAAGGGCACCAATGCCAGTCACGCCGGCGGTATCGCCTGCATCGGCCGAAGGAGGCAGCCGACCTGCGGTTTCCCCGGTTGCGCCTGCGTCGGATCGTCGTCCCGCTGTATCCACGTCTCGGCGTGAGCATAGCGAAATACAGCAGACTACCACGGTACAAAGCATTGTTCCGCCCAATATCCGTACACCGGATATGGTCGGACGGCCGCAGATTGCGGACAAAACGCGTAAGCTGCGCCGCACCGCACAACCTCTGAATAACAAGGTGACCCCGCAGGAAGGAGGAAAACGCCATAAACGCAGAAGGAAGAAATAACGCCGGTCGCGTTGCCGCTGCGGCGGCGAATATTGCAAAAGGCGCGCTGTCCGGCGGGCCGTATGGCGCCGCCGCGGCTGCTGTGGCAGAGGTAGCACCGAGCCTGCTGAAAGGGGCAGGCATCGCGCTGCTCATCTGTCTCGGCCTGCCGCTGCTCATGCTGCTGTCCATACCGTGCAACCTGTTTGGCTCGCTCAGCGCGTCCTCGGCGGATATTCAGGAGATGACGGCGCAGGCAGAGCAGCTCACGGTCACATGGAAAGACCAGCGGTCGCTCGAGGACAAGGCGATCAACCTGTTTGTAGATCTGTTGCCGGAAAACCTGGGCTTTATCTCGATCGAGAAAAACCTCGGCAACACCAATGACTATTGGATGATCGCCATCACCTCGGTTTACAGCGAGCAGGACGTCATGCTGATCGATGAGGACAAGATCGTGCAGACCATGCAGGCCAAGCTGAAATATGAATTAAAGGCCAAGTATGACAGCGAGGGAAACTTTGAAGGATATGTTCTGGTGATTTCGGACATGACCCCTACCGAGCTGATGGACAAGCTGGGCTTTGACGAGATGCAGCGCATGTGGGCGGAGGTGATCCAAAACACCATCGCGGATGCAGAATACAGTGCGCCGAGCGGTTCGTCTGACAATACCGCAGGCATGGACTTTTCGGACATTGTGTTCACCGGCCGCGGCAACTCCAAGGACGTTGTGTATTTCAGCCAATACGATTCCCGCTGGGGTAGCTTGATGTACGGCAAGACCAATACGATCGCAGGCGCGGGCTGCGGCCCGACTTCACTGGCAATCTGTGTGTCTACGCTGACCAATAAAACCGTCCTGCCGCCGGAGATCTGCGACTGGTCCGTCAAAACCGGCCACCGCTGCGAGGGCAGCGGCAGCTACCATAGCCTCATTCCGGACGGCGCGGCGCATTACGGCGTGCCGTGCCGCGGCATCGGCCAAAGCAAAACCGAGCTGGTCAAGGCGCTGCAGGAGGGCAAGCTGGTCATCGCAATCATGTCTGCCGGACACTTTACCCGCGGCGGGCATTTTATCGTGCTGCGCGGCATCACGGACAGCGGAAAAATTCTGGTCGCGGACTGCGCCAGCTATGAACGCAGTCAGAAGGAGTGGGATCTGAACATCTTCCTGGCTGAGTGCAATAAGGGCGCCGCGGCCAGCGGCCCGTTCTGGGTGCTGGGATAAAAGAATAGGAGGCAAATGTCATGGAAATTTATACGGACGGATATGTCTGTCAGTTCCGTATCTTACGCCGCAAATACAGCATTACATTGCGGGAGTTAGCGCAATATACCGGGATCAGCTCGCAGTACATCAGTTCGGTTGAGTTGTGCCAGACAACAGGTTCTGCTGCGTCGCACAAGCAGATTGAGAAAGCAATGCAAGCCATCTTAGAAAGCAGACAGACTGATGCAGAGAAGAATCTTTGCGAATTTTGCAGTCTGCGCAAACATCTATTCGACAAAGTACAGGAAAGTGAGGCGATAAAAGGTGGGAAATGAAGACATCTACTTTATTCCGGTCAATTTCACAGACGCCGGACGTGTGCTCGGCCTGTTCGAACTGAGAAACTGCATTGAGGCCGCTATATTGGCTCTGCCGACCTTTGGCCTGTGCAGTCTGATTGCGCACTACACGCCGTTTTCCGTCACGATAAAGCTGATCCTGTCGCTCTGTCTGCTTGTGCCGGTCTGCGGCTTCGGCCTGATCGGCATCCGGGACGAATCCTTATCCCGTTTTTTGTGTACTTATGTGCGATGGCGCAGATGCCGGCGCATCGCCATCAATAAAGGAGGATCGATCAAACGTGGACATCAAAAAAATCATTTTCGGGGATCAAGTGAGCGGGGCCGAAACCATTGCGCCCGCAAATGACGATCTGCAGGGAAGCCTGCCCATTGCGGATATCAAATACGGCGTTGTGCGGACGCGGGATGGCGGGTATGCAGCGTTGTTTGAGGTACTGCCGACAAACTATTTTCTGCAAAGCACAGCAGAGCGAATGCGCATCATCAGCAACCTTGCCGCATGGCTGCGCATTGCGCCGGACAATTTGCAGATCCTCTGCCTGTCTCAGCCGGTAGACATCGAACAGTACACAAGACGCATGGAGGGATTCCTGCAATCCGAGGGGGATGCTTTATGCCGTACCTGCATTGAAGACAACATCAACGAGGTCAACCAGCTGGTGCGGTACGGGGCATTCACTACACGGTTTTATATTGCCTATCGGTATGAACCCTCTATGGTGTCCGGTGAGGTAAGCTATGCCAAAATCGCCGCTGCGCTGCGGCAGGTCATGGATTCTTCGGTGGGTTACCTTGCCCGCTGTGGACTAAACGTGGTAAGCCCGGGCTATGTCGACAATCATCTGGTCGAGACCGTGTTTCGCATGCTGTGCAAGCGCACCTCGGAGCATATCCGTTTGCCTTTGTACTTCCGGGATATGCGTTCTTGTCCTCGCTATTCTTCGCAATGCTGTTTTCGCGTTTGGAGGCATACGCCCGGCGCGAGAAGGGCGGCAAGCTGCCGGTGCCGGTCAACTTCCTGCTCGACGAATTCCCGTCGATCGGCAAGCTGGGCGACTTCAAGCGCTCGATCGCGTTCACGCGCTCTTTCGGCATGCAGTGTCAGGTGCTGATCCAGTCCGTAGCGCAGCTTGCCGACATGTACCCGCGGCATGAGTGGGAAGAAATTGCGGCGTGCTGCGACGCCACGATCTGTCTGGGCGTCAACGACCCGACAAGCGCGAAATTTATTTCGGAAAAGTGCGGCATGACGACCATTCAGGTGACGAACAACCAGTCCCCGCAGACGCCGTTGTTTTCCCCGCTGCAAAACAATATTCGGCCGTATTCCATGACGCGCAGCAACACGCAGCGCGCTCTCATGCAACCGGATGAGGTGCTGCGGCTGGATAACGCGCAGTGCATCGTCCTGCTGCGCGGACAGTATCCTATGTTGCTTTACAAGATCACGCCGGAGGAATTTGCGGCGTTTGATCAGCTGCGTCCGGTGTCCATCACCGATTACCCGGCGAAGCCGTCGGAGGACGATGCGGAAGATACGCCGCCAGAGCCTGAACCTCCGCAGCCACCGGAGCCACCATCCGAACAGCCGTCTGGGCCGCCGGAAGCAGAACCCCAAACCAGCTGGGGAAACTTGTCCTCACTGCCGCGTTATCCACTGATTTACCCGGACGAGGACGGGTATGACACGACAGGGATACGGGATATCCGCCTGGCCGATGCGCAGGTGGATGCGATACAGGACACACTCGATACCATGCGTAATGACGAAAAACCAAATCATGACAACAGCAAAGGAGACGCTGCCTTATGAAACAGAACCCCGAAGTACGCCCGGCTTTCACACTGATGAAGCTGAACGACGCCATTTCCCATTTCCACATGCAGATGCCGCGCTGGCTTTTTTCCGACCCGCAGTACAGCGGCCTGTCGCTGGAAAGCAAGGTGGCTTACACGTTCCTGCTCAACCGCTTCCAGCTGTCCCGCCGCAACGGCTGGGTCAACCGGCACGGTGAGGTTTACGTGATCTATACGCGGGAAGATCTGGCACGGGAAATGCAAGTTTCCTACCGCAAGGCGATCGCCTGCTTTAAGGAGCTTGCGCAAAGGCATCTGCTGTGGGAACAGCGGCAAGGCCGCGGTATGCCGAACCGCATCTTTCTGGCCGAGGTGCAGCTGAATGAAAAAGCCGCTTACGCCTATGTGCGAAATAGAAATGCTTTGTATTTACAACAATCCCGTTGCTGTCATTGTGAGTATTGTCAAAAAAGTAATAGAAATCAATTTATCAGTTTTCGTATTTCGTACTCCTTCATATATAATCAATACGTCAAGTTGTTTAGCCGCTATCTAGGCTCCGGAAGAGCAACCAGGTAACGGTGTAACCTTCCTCCCATATATCTGCCGCATTTACAGTGCAAAGTTCGGGCAGTATTGGACTTTGTCTTGTTAGGCAGACTCGTCCGCTTTGCATTGCCTCATATGCGATTTCTGTTCGTCAGACCGAGAGTTTGCCTGTGTCGGCACTTCGCAGCCTCCACATCCGGCTTCCTTCAGATTCCACCTCACGATGGACACCCTTGCCTTCGGCTAACAGTTCCTACTGCC
>NZ_CAWVCU010000118.1:0-10166 GCF_963927765.1 uncultured Agathobaculum sp.
CGCTTTGCTGGCCGCGCTGACGATGGTGTTTGCTTGCGGTTGCTCCAACACGACGGATGAAACCAATCCGAATGACACGAACAATAACGTGACAGAGGACACGAACAATGACGGCGTGGTGGACAACGGCAATACCGTCGGCGACGACATCCAGAACGGTATGGACAATGCGGGTGATGCCGTGGAGAACGGCATGGATAATGCCGGAAATGCAATTGATAACGGCATGGATAAAGTCGGCGATGCGGTAACGGGCAACGATACGGGCACGACAACCGGTACGGCGGACACCGGCGCGGACACAAACCCAAAAACGGTCAATCCGTAAGGGAGCGGGGCTTGCGAAAAGCGGCATGGCAGAGGCGCCATGCCGCTTTGCCTTTTTCCCGCGCAGCTATGCCAAAAACCGGGGGCGCGGAAGCCGTCGATTGATGCGCTTTGTGCCTTGCACCGCGCGTTGCGCTGTGATAAAATATTCCTATCATGGGCGAAAATACCCATCAAGGAAGTTGGAGTGAACAAAATGGATTATAACCGTTTGGCGGAACTGCTGTTCCCGCATATCAACACCACACCGGAGGACATCGAGGCGCGCTATCCCAAACGCACGCTGCCGGAAGGCGCAAAGGTGACCCGTATGGGCCCGAGCCCGACGGGCTTCATGCATCTGGGCAACCTGTATGGCGCGCTGGTGGACGAGCGTCTGGCGCACCAGTCGGGCGGCGTGTTCTATCTGCGCATCGAGGATACCGACAAAAAGCGTGAGGTCGAGGGCGGCGTGCGCACCATCATCGAGGTGTTCCGTGTGTTCGGTCTGAACTTTGACGAGGGCGCAACGCTCGACGGCGACAACGGCGCATACGGCCCGTACCGCCAGAGCCAGCGCGCAGAGATTTACCAGACCTTTGTCAAGAGCTTGGTGCAGCGCGGCATGGCTTATCCGTGCTTCTGCACGGAGGAGGAGCTTGCCGCGGCGCATGCCCAGCAGGAGGTCAACAAGGAGAATTTCGGCTACTACGGCAAATATGCCGTGTGGCGTGACCGCCCGATGGAGGACATCGAAGCGGAACTGGGTAAAGGCACGCCCTATGTTGTGCGCTTCCGTTCGGAAGGCAGCATCGAAAACAAGATCCGCCATGAGGATCTCGTCAAGGGCAAGATGGAGGTTACCGAGAACGATCAGGATATCGTTATCCTCAAGTCGGACGGCATCCCGACTTACCACTTCGCGCATGTGGTGGACGACCATCTGATGGGTACGACCGTAGTCGTGCGCGGCGAGGAATGGCTGGCGACCTTGCCGGTACATTTGCAGCTGTTCCGTGCGATGGGCTGGAAGGCGCCCAAGTATGCGCATACCGCGCAGCTGATGAAGATCGACCCCGAGACCGGCGGCAAGCGCAAGCTGTCCAAGCGCAAGGACCCTGAACTCGCATTGACCTTCTATGAGCAGGAGGGCTATCCGGTGCCGGCGGTGCTTGAGTACCTGATGACGCTGCTCAACTCCAACTTCGAGGAATGGCGGCGCGCCAACCCCGATCTGCCGATGAACGATTTCCCGTTCTCGACCAAGAAGATGAGCGGTTCGGGCGCTCTGTTCGATATTGAAAAGCTGCACGACGTTTCTAAGAACGTGATTTCGCGTATGTCGGCTGACACGGTATATGACTATCTTGCGTCGTGGAGCGCTCAGAACGATAAGCCGTTCCATGACCTGCTGACGCGCGACCCGGCTTTCTCCAAGGCATACCTCGCCATCGGCCGCGGCGGCAAAAAGCCGCGCAAGGATTTGGCGCTTTGGTCGGATGCGAAGGGCTATATGGACTTCATGTTCGACGAGCTGTTCCAGCCGGATTACACCATGCCGGAGCGTGTGTCTGCGGCGGACGCTAAAGCGATTCTTGCAGATTTTGCGCAGATGTTTGACGAAAACGACACGCCGGATGGTTTCTTTGAAAAGATGAAGCAGATCGCGTCGGCACACGGCTATGCTGCGGATACCAAGGCGTACAAGGCTGATCCGTCCGCGTACAAGGGTGCAGTGGGCGATGTGTCGATGGTCATCCGCGTTGCGGTCGCAGGGCGGCAGAACGCGCCTGACTTGCAGACGGTGATGGGCATTCTAGGCCGCGACAAGGTACTGGAGCGTCTGGAACGCTGTGCAAACGCGCTTTAATTCGGTTTTTGGGGGAAGAATAACACTATGATGGAAAATGTAAACAACTTTCTGACCGAAATTATTGATGAGGATATTGCGGCGGGACTGAATGAGCGCATCCATACCCGTTTCCCGCCTGAGCCGAACGGCTATCTGCACATCGGTTCGGCCAAGGCAATCTTTATCAACTGGTCGATCGGCAAAAAATATGACGGCCTGTTTAACCTGCGCTACGATGATACCAACCCGGTCAAGGAGGACACTGAGTATGTTGACTCCATCTGGGAGGACATCAAATGGCTGACCGGCGAGGAGCCGTCCGGCGGCGTGTATTACGGTTCGGACTATTTTGAGACCTGCTATGAGTGCGCAGTTGCGCTCATCAAGGAGGGCAAGGCCTATGTGGATGACCTGACGCAGGAGGAAATGCGCGCTTATCGCGGCTCCCTGATCGAGCCGGGCAAGGAAAGCCCGTACCGCAACCGTTCGGTGGAGGAGAATTTGCAGCTGTTCGCGGATATGCGTGCAGGCAAGTTCGAGGACGGTTCCAAGACCCTGCGCGCCAAGATCGACATGGCAAGCCCAAACATGAACCTGCGCGACCCGGCGATCTACCGCATCGTGCGCGCGCATCACCATCGTCAGGGCGATAAGTGGTGCATCTATCCGCTTTACGACTTTGCGCATCCGATTCAGGACGCGATCGAGGGTATCACACACTCGCTGTGTTCGATCGAGTTTGAAAACCATCGTCCGCTGTATGAGTGGGTCGTGGACAACTGCCCGCTGCCGCACCATCCCAAGCAGCGCGAGTTTGCGCGTCTGAATGTGACGCACACGGTGATGAGCAAGCGTTACCTGCGTCAGCTGGTGTTCGAGAAGCACGTTGAAGGTTGGGACGACCCGCGTATGCCCACGCTGTGTGCGCTGCGCCGTCGCGGCTACACGCCAAGCGCGATTCTGGACTTCGTGCAGCGTGCAGGCGTTGCCAAGGCGGATTCGCTGGTCGATATCAAGCTGCTCGATCACTGTATCCGTGAGGAACTGAACGAGACCGCGCTGCGCCGCATGGCGGTCACGGAGCCGGTTAAGCTGGTTATCACCAACTATCCCGAGGATAAGTGCGAGGAGTTTGAGGTGCCGAACAATCCGCGCGACGAAGCTGCCGGCACACGCAAGGTGCCGTTTACGCGCGAGCTGTATATCGAAAAAAGTGACTTTGCCGAGGTTCCGCCTCCGAAGTTCCAGCGCCTCAAGCCGGACGGAGAAGTGCGCCTGATGGGCGCATATATCGTCCGCTGCAACGAGGTTGTCAAGGATGAGAACGGCGAGATTGTCGAGATCCGCTGCACGGCCGACCTCGAGACGGGCAACGGCATGCCCGCAGATGGCCGTAAGGTCAAGGGCACGATCCATTGGGTATCTGCCGCGCATGCGCTGGATGCCGATCTGTACCTGTACGATAACCTGTTTACACTCGAAAACGTCAACGACGTTCCGGAGGGAACGGATTATCTGGATTATCTCAATCCGGATTCGCTGAAAAAGCTGACGGGCTGCAAGCTGGAGCCGTCGCTCAAGGATGCCAAGGAAGGGGAACGTTTCCAGTTCGTCCGCATGGGCTACTATGTGAAGGACAGGGAAGAGGGCCGCTTCAACCGTATTGTTACCCTCAAGGACAGCTTCGCTAAGACGCTGCAAAAGTAAAAGACCAAAAAGCCGCAGATGGTTCCATCTGCGGCTTTTCTGTTGCCGTATATTATTTTTCATCCGTAAGAAGAAAGCCTTTCTCCCTCAGACCCTGCACTACACGGTCGAGTGTTTCCTCGTCCTGTGCGCGCAGCGTATGCAAATGGATGCCGCCGGTCAGCTCGCATAAGGGGCGTGCCGCAGGGCTTTTCAGCTTTTCGCAGAACATATCGGCATCATAACGGGAAAAGATATGAAGTGGCGCGCAGATTTGGCCGTAAACCGAATGCTCGACGGTTACATCGAGCAATGCGCCGCCCAAATCGACGACCGTGTACAGTTCTTCGAGCAGACGGTCGTCGCCATGTCGGCACACCACGCGCCGTTCCGGCTGGATCGGGGTAGAAGCAGTGCTCTCCAAAATATAACCGCGGGGGGTCGCCAGCACGGAGAGCCCACCAGCGCGCAGCAGTGCGACATCGCCTACGATGATCTGCCGGCTGACACCGCACTGTGCAGCCAATGCGGTTGCGGAAAGCGGCTTTTGCGTTTGCATGAGAAGATGGGTGATTTTGGTGCGCCGTTCAGCAGCGTTCATGATACAGTCACTCCTTAGTATTCCTATCATAGCAAAAGAAAAAGGACTATGCAAGCATAGTCCCTAAAATCAGTTTGTATCAGTCCAGCAGATAGATGTTTGCGTACTGAACACCAAGCTCATACGCACGGTCATGCGAAGAAACGAACACGTCGATCTTGTTGTTCTTGATCGCTCCGCCGGTATCCTCTGCAATGAACACACCGTAGCCTTCAATATAAACGCGGCTGCCCAGCGGGATGACCGAGGAATCTACAGCAATGGTGCGGCCCTCTGTCGGAGTCGTGCCGGAAGCGGTCTGTGCGCCGGCAACGCCGTTGCATTTCTCACAGGGGCAGTAGAAAGTCAGCTTGTAGTTGCCCAGAGCCGTCGAATTGTTCTTGATCGAATCGGTTGCCAGAAGGGAAGAAGAATAAGCAACCGTTTTCGCAGATACCGGTGCGGTCAGCAAATCGCTGCTGGAGGACTGCTGAGAGGAAGAGGGCTTGTTAGCAGCGGCCTGCTGCGCAGCTTCGGCCTCAGCCTTGGCTGCCGCTTCGGCTTCTGCCTTTGCCTTGGCTTCGGCTTCCGCCTTGGAAAGCGCCTGCTCAGCGGTGTTGATCTGGTCGGAGGTCAGGACCGTGCCGACAGATGCGTTCAGGTTGGATGAGAGCATTGCAACCGGCTGATCGAGCGCCGCAGCACTGATGGAGGCCATCGTGCTGACTGCCAGCGTTGCAGCAATCAGTTTGGATGCATGCTTTCGCAAAGAAAAGAACATGTGTTACACTCCTAAATCGTGGTGAAAACCCGCGAAAACGCGGCATCGGTGTTACCGATTTGTTTTCTGGTTGTTACTGATTTGTTGTCGATCTGTTTCTGATCTGTAACCTATGATACTTTACAATCGCGTATTTGTCAAACGCTTTTTTGCATTTTTGTGCAAACTACATAATTGTTTCTCTGTATAAGCGGAATATCTGTACGGACGCATGAAAAAAACAGTCGATATTTTCGGCTGCAAACGGATTAGTGCACAAGGAACGGTTACAAAATGACATTTTTCGATTGCGGGTGGGGAACTGATGAAAGCCAGAGACGGTGCAAATAGGAGGAGTGGGGAATGGTTTCTGCTGAGGGATAAGTATATCCGTGCATGAGAATACTATTATATATAAAGTATATATGGGCGGTTTGCAAACGATGGATTTCTGTGCTGCGACTTTCCACCGTCTGTAAAAAAACTTTACACTGCAAGCGGAATGTGGTATTATAAAAAATAAGTGTTTGCAGTTTGTGTGGGGATGCTCGCTGGTATACAGCGAGACCGAACTGCAGCGCAGAGATAAAATAGTGCATAAAGGCGGACGAACGGGATGCAGGTCTGTCTTTGTAAAAACGCGGGGAAGTACCCCGGGTTGTTGTTTATAAGTATTTCAACTGATGAATAAAGGAAAGTGATAAAACTGTTATGAAAGAAAAACTGAAGATTATACCGCTCGGTGGTCTCAATGAGATCGGCAAGAATATGACGGTCATTGAATATGGCAATGATATTCTGGTAATCGACTGCGGCGTTGCGTTTCCGGATGACGATATGCTGGGCGTGGATCTGGTGATCCCGGATACCACCTACCTCAAGCGCAATCTGAACAAGCTGCGTGGCTATGTCATCACGCACGGCCATGAGGACCACATCGGCGCGATCCCGTATGTTCTGCGTGAGTGCAATGCGCCGATTTATGCGACCCGTCTGACATGTGGCATCATCGAGACCAAGCTTAGTGAGCACAAGATGCCGCAAAAGGTCAAGCTTAACCGTGTACGCGCGGGAGACACGATCAAGCTGGGCTGCTTCAAGGTGGAATTCATCCACACCAACCACTCGATCGCGGATTCGGTGGCGCTGGCGATCACGACACCGCTGGGTACCATCCTGCACACGGGCGACTTTAAGATTGATCTGACGCCGGTTTCGGGCGAGATGATCGATCTGGTGCGTATTGGTGAGCTGGGTAAAAAGGGTATCCTCGCCTTGATGAGCGATTCGACGAATGTGGAGCGCCCGGGTTATACGCCTAGTGAAAAAATCGTGGGCAAGTCGCTGGAGAAGTTCATCATGGAGAGCGATCAGCGCATCATCATTGCCACCTTTGCATCTAACGTATCGCGCTTGCAGCAGATTCTGGACATTGCAGCCAAGGCGGGACGTAAAGTTGCCGTATGCGGCCGCAGCATGGAGAAGATCTCCAAGGTTGCGGGTGAGCTTGGTTATCTGCGCGATACCGGCAAGGTGATGATTGATATTTCCGAGATCAAGCGCTATGCACGCAGCCAGCTGATTATTGTATCCACCGGTTCGCAGGGCGAGACGATGTCGGCCCTGTACCGCATGGCTTACGGCAGCCATAAACAGGTTGAGGTCAATGCGGGCGACCGTATCTTGATTGCGGCTTCTGCGATCCCCGGCAATGAGAAGTCGATCAACAATATGGTCAATGAGCTGTATAAGCAGGGCGCAGAGGTCATTTATGACCGCTCTGCTGCAATTCATGTATCCGGCCATGCTTGTCAGGAGGATCTGAAGCTGATGCTGGGCCTGTGCAAGCCGAAATATTTCATTCCGGTGCATGGTGAATACCGTATGCTGATGCAGCATGCGGGGCTGGCGCGTGAGATGGGCGTGAATCCCAAGAATGTATTGATTACCGAAATCGGCCGTCCGGTTGAAATCAGCGAAAACTCTGCTCGTTTGGGCAATCCCGTGCCGGCGGGCCGCTTGCTGGTCGATGGTCTGGGCATTGGCGATGTAGGCACTGCGGTGCTGCGTGACCGCAAGCATCTGTCTGAGGACGGCTTGCTGGTTGTCGTGGTCACGGTGGATGCGACAACGGGCGTGGTCATCGCAGGTCCTGATATTGTTTCGCGCGGCTTCGTTTATGTCAAGGAGGCCGAGGCGCTGATGGAAGAGCTGCGTAATATTTCGCAGATGGCGCTCGACCGTTGTGCAATGGAGAATCTGCGCGATTGGAACAGCCTCAAGTCGGCAATCAAGGGCGACGTGAGCGATTATCTGTTCAAAAAAACCAAGCGCAGCCCGATGGTGTTGCCGATCATCATGGAAATTTGAGAAAGAAAAACAGCCGCTGTTGCGGCTGTTTTTTGTGTTTTGCGCAGCGTGACTTTGACGGTGGTTGGTGCATCTGTTATACTGACTTTATATAGATAAGGGAGGCGCGGTATATGCAGATCAATCGGGTGTGGGCAGTTTATTGGAGCGCGACAGGGACAACAAAGCGTGTGGTAAAGCAAATTGCAGAACGGGCGGCGCAGGCGCTGGATGTGCCGCTTGCAGAGTATGATTTTACCATGCCAGAAGCACGGCAGGATGTACTATCTTTTGCGGCGGACGATCTGGTGATTTTCGGCACGCCGACCTATGCGGGGCGCGTGCCGAACGTGCTGCTGAAATATCTGGCGACCGTGCAGGGGAACGGCGCGGCGGCGGTGCCGGTGGTCCTGTTCGGCAACCGTGCCTTTGACGATTCGCTCATTGAGCTGCGGGATATCCTCGCGGATAGCGGGTTTGTGCCGTTTGCAGCCGCGGCCTTTGTGGGCGAACACTCGTTTGCCACCACACTTGCCGCTGGTCGGCCGGATGCGGATGATTTGGCGCTGGCCGCCGGGTTTGCTGCGCAGGTGGCGGCGCGCGTTCAGACGGTGGATGCGGATACACCTTCGATTGCCGTGCCCGGACGGGCGAGGGAGGAACGCACGTACTATCAGCCGCGTGACCGTGCGGGTAATCCGGTGGATATCCGCAAGGTCAAGCCAAAGACAAACGAAGCATGTGACGATTGCGGCCTCTGCGCGCAGGTTTGTCCGATGGGGTCCATTAACCCGGAGAATGTGCGGGAGTTTACCGGAATTTGCATTAAGTGTGGTGCGTGCGTTAAGAAGTGTCCGAAGGGTGCGAAATACTACGACGACCCCGGTTACTTATATCATAAAACCGAGCTCGAGGAAGGGTATCGCCGCCGTGCGGTGGTCAGCTTGTTCCTATGAGAAAAGTAAAAGGCTGACGCGATTGCGTCAGCCTTTATACATGCCGATTTTTTGCAGGTCGTTAATCATGTCCGGTACGGTCATGCCGGCGATTTCCAACCGCTGTGCCATGCCCGGATGTTCTTCGGAAAAGGTGCCCCACGCGGTGACGATCGAATCTGTACGTGGTACATCAAAGCGCGCGAGCAGTTTTTCCATGCGGGAGATCTGCGGGCTGTAAATAGACAGCACCTTGTATTTTTGCACAAACAGCTCTTCGTTGGTGGTGAGAGAGCCGATGGCAAACGCAGACAGCCCGTCCTGCAGCAGCAGTTCGCCATAGCCGTCGAGAATCATGGTCAGCTGTTTTTTGGTCATGCCGTCCAGATACCAGACTTCTTCGTCCTCTGCGTCCGGATGGATGGCAAGAAACAGCGGTTCCGTCAGCGAAGCATAAAAGGCGTGGATGAAATCGGACAGCTTTTCAAAGCTGAGGTTGCAGAGGATGGTGTCTCCGTCCAGCTGATACTGTTCGCACAGCTTGTCCGGAAAGGGGACAGTGATACCTGCGGCGGTTTGAAACATAAAGGGATACTCCTTACATTATATAATATAGTGTCATACAGAATCAGAAGCGGATGCTGATCTCGCCGCTGGACAGCGTGCGGGTTTGTCCGTCTGCATCGCGCACCAGCAAAAAGCCGTTGTCATCCAAGCCGATGCAGTCTGCTTGATAGGTCTCTGCGGGGCTGATGACCTTGACCGGCTTGCCGAGACAGCACAGACGGCTGCGGTATTGATTGAGCAGTTCGTCCGCGCGATCCTGCTCGAGCAGAGAATAGGCTCGTTCAAAGTGCGTCAATACAGCGGCGGCCAGTTCTGCGCGGCGCGGTGTACGTCCGAATTCGCTGAGTGCGCCCGCAACGGCGCGCACGTCCTCCGGCCACGCGGGATTAGGCCGCAGGTTGACGCCGATGCCGACCAGCAGGGAGCTGACCGCACCGCTTTCGCCTTCGATGGTCGCTTCGGTCAGGATACCGCTGAGCTTGCGCCCTTCGTGCAGCACATCGTTGACCCATTTGATCTCCGGCGAGAAGCCGGCGGTCTGTGTGACCGCTTCGGCTACAGCGACAGCCGCGGCAATGGTAGCAAGCTGGATATGGCTGATGGGCAGGGTGGGGTGCAGCAGAATGGTCTGATACACGCCGGTTTCGGCGGGGGAGACAAAGGTGCGCCCGAGACGGCCGCGGCCGCCGGTCTGCTCCTCCGCCAGCAGGACAAAACCGTGTGGACGGTCGAGATACCGCTCCTTGATGACGGTATTGGTAGAACTCAGGCTGTGCAGCACGACCATTTCCCACCCCACAAAGCGGGTATCCAGCAACGCCTGCACACCGGCCACGGTCAGACTGTCGTCCTCGGGGGCGAGACGGTAGCCCTCGCCCGGTACACCGTCGATGGCCATGCCACTGCTGCGCAGTACGGCGATCGCTTTGTGTACGGCGGCACGTGATACGCCAAGCTGCTGGGCAAGCTGCCCGCCGGACAACCGTTTTCCTCGCGCCTGTTCGAGCGCCTGCAATACCGCATCCTTGACCGCCATATGCTTTCCGCCTCCTTGGTGAACAATAATTCTATTGTAAACGAAAGTGAGAAATAGTACAATAGTTTTGAAAAAAACTGCGGCTATAAGCGGAG
>NZ_CAWVCU010000119.1:0-3949 GCF_963927765.1 uncultured Agathobaculum sp.
GGGAGCGGTAATCATCTGTTTTACCCGGGCAGCGCCATTACCCGGGCGGATTTCATTGTGATGCTGGATCGTGCATTTGGCATGAGCGAAGCGCTGGACAGTGGCTTAATTGATTCCAACGGCACTTTTGTGGATGTGCCGGGCAACACGTATTATAGTAAGTCCGTTACTGCGGCAAAGGCTTTTGGTGTTGCTACGGGTACGGACGATAACCGTTTTATGCCCGACCAGAACATGACTCGGCAGGATGCCATGGTATTTCTTAAGCGCACGCTGGATCGGACACAGCTGACACTGCCGGCAGGAAATTTGTCGGGCTATTCGGATATCGACCAGATATCCAGCTATGCCCGCGAAGCGGTCAGCGCATTGGTCAATGCCAGAGTAATCAGCGGCTCCAACGGCAAGCTGAGCCCGACGGCAAATGTCACCCGCGCGGAAATGGCGGTCATGCTGTATCGCGCGACCCATTTGCTGGATGGGGGAACCAATGCGGTTTACCAGCAGCGCGGCAATGTGGTCAATCTTTGCATCGGTGCGCAGAGCTACTGTGATGTGGTGATTGAAAATTATGATTCCAGTGTGCAGTATGAGGGCCTGATGCAATATACCAACCTGCGGCAGGAGGACGGCGTTACGTATATTACACTGACCAACCCGCAGGAAATCGACCGCACGGTGACTTATGCCGATGGACAGTTCTCGTTCAAGGATGCGCAGAGCGGTGAGACCATTACGATGCCCGCGGCAGCAAACTGTGTGGCAGTGGATGTAACGCAGCCATATCACCAGATTGATGCTCCGGTCAGCACAGGAAATGTGTACCGGCATTGCTATCCGTCCGTTGTCAACGGCGAGGTTTCAGTCATCTATTATACAACTGCATAAAAGCATACAAAAAACCACCGGATGCATCCGGTGGTTTTTGCTTTTGTTAGTCCTTTGCCAGACGCAGGCCGTCATAGCGGGTAACGTGAAAAGTATAGGGCAGCGCAGTGGTTTCAAAGCCGATCTCACGCAATACAGCGCGGATATTCTCAACAAGATGATAATTGAAGTCACGCTGGGAGATTGAGACCTTGAGCGTATCCTTATACGAACTGACCAGAATACCAAAAGGCTGAAACGCACAGGGTAAAATCGCAGCATAATCGGCTACAAGCGGCTCCATGCTGGGGGGCAGCTTGAATTCACCGATGTTGGTCAGGATAAAGCTGTCGCGGCGGATATAGTCGCGTGCTTGTTGGCGCATCATCTGCTCCTTTTCGTCGATGGGCATGTCCAGTTTGTGCGACTTTGCAACACGGTTTGCATTTTTCAATGCCCAGAATACCGCATGCGGCAGGTTTTTCTGCGTATCGAAGTAGGCTTTGCAGGCCTGACAGGCTTCCAGAAACGGCATGCTGAAATATTCATAGAAAAACGGCAGATCCAGCAGGGAGACGAAGAAGCGTGTGGTTGTGGTTTTGACATAAGCGCGCAGATCCATCGGCACTTCTGCGATGATCGGCTCGGTGCGGTCGGTTCCCTGATAGTAGGTGCGGTACATGCCCATGGAGATCGCGGTCATGAGGAAGGTCATAGGCGTTACGCCGTTGCCCTTGGTGTATTCGAGCAGCTGCGGTAGCGACATGGTCAGTTCGGTGGTCAGCTCGTTATCGTCGTTGCGGCTGTCATACTCCGGCATATGAAACGAGGGAACATCCGGATGATGGTCGGCATCGGATTGCGGCATGCCACGCAGACGCAGATAACCGTCTTCGCAATCCTGCGGCGTAAACTGTGTTTCATTGGTACGGATGGAGCGCCCGGGATCGACATCGTGCCCCATGCCCTTGAGATAATAATACAGAATAGTGCGGATGAACTGGTCAAAGCCGCGGCCGTCCGAAATACAATGCTGGTATTCCAGATAGATTGTATTATCCTTGTAACCGCACAGGAACAGATAGCCGTTTGTGTCTTCCGAGCCAATGTAATACGGTGACAGGTCGTTCATTGGCAGCACCTTGGGCGGCTGAGTCAGAATGCGATAGTGATATTGTGTTTCGCCGCGGACAAGGCCGAGTGCAAACTGCGGATAGCGGTCAAGTGTGGTACGCACGGCTGCCAGCAGTACGCGCGGGTCGACCGGCTCGGTCATGCGAATAATGTGGCGCGGTGCGGTTGTCAAGTCTTTGTGTGTGGCATACATAAAAATAGCGCCGTAGCTGTCTACTTTTAACAGCGCATCTTGATAGGCTTCATTCATAACAGACACCTCCCATTACAATATTTTATTATAAATCAAATTGCGTTAAAAAAACAGAGAATCCACGCAGAATTTGGAAAAACGTAACAGACATTTTTTATGCATCCGGTGAGGCAATTTTTATCCGTTCCCATTTGCCGATGAAAAGCATACGCTGGATGGGAGGGATTTCTGTGGTTACGATCAGTTTGTGCATGATTGTGAAGGATGAGGAGGGGGTATTAGCGCGATGCCTTGATAGCGTGGTTGAAGTTGCGGATGAGATCATTGTGGTGGATACCGGGTCATCCGATCGGACAAAGGAAATTGCTGCACAGTATGGGCAGGTTTTTGATTTTGTATGGTGTGAGGATTTTTCTGCCGCGCGGAACTATTCCTTTGCGCAGGCAACAAAGGATTTTATTCTGTGGCTGGATGCAGATGATGTAATCAAACCGGAGGATAAGGTGCGCTTATTGAAGCTAAAGCAGGAGCTAGATGAAACGACAGACGTGGTCATGCTGCCATACCATACTGCTTTTGATGAGCGTGATCGACCGGTTTATACCTATTATCGGGAACGGCTGCTGCGGCGTGCAGCGGGATTCCGCTGGGTGGGTGCGGTGCATGAATGCATCGCACCATGCGGACGCATTCAGTATGGAGATGCGGCGGTGACGCATCGTAAAGAAAAAGCATCGGACAGTGGTCGGAATTTGCAGATTTATGAGAATCTGTTGGCACGCGGAGAACATCTGGATGCACGCGGACAATTTTACTATGCGCGTGAACTGATGATACACCAGCAGTTTGCCCAAGCGGTTACTGCGTTTGAGGACTTTTTGCAGAGACCGGACGGCTGGGTGGAAAACCGAATTGAGGCGTGCAGAAATTTGGCGGACTGTTCATTGGCGCTGGGGAATCGGGAGCAGGCACGGCAAGCATTGGTGCGCACTTTTGCGTTGGATAGCCCGCGTGGAGAGACCTGTTGCGCGCTTGCAGCGTTGGAAATGGAGGATGGCAGACTGCAACAGGCGCGGTTTTGGTATGAAACCGCCTTGCGCGTGCCGTATGCGGAGCAAAATGGCGCTTTTGTCAAGCCTCTGTGCTATGGATATATTCCGTGTCTGGGATTGTGTATGTGCTGTGATCGGCTCGGGCGGCATGCAGAAGCAGCCGAATGGAATGAGCGTGCTGCGGTGTATTGGCCGGAATCACCGGCAGTTTCCTATAATCGACGGTATTTTGCAGATTTGCAGCAGTAAGACAGTGACAAGAGGCTATGAGAAAGCATAGGTTGAACTGCCGGATGCTTTTTCGGCAAATCCTTCGAAAGGAAGAATGATATGTATCATCGCCCTCAATTCGGTGGATGTGGCGGCAGAGATCGTGCATCCGACGAATGGCTTGAATCGTTTTGCGGTGATTGCGGTGCGGACGATAGGCGGGGACCAACCGGCCCGACTGGTGCTACCGGTCCGGTGGGGCCGCGCGGTTGCCGTGGTGAGCGCGGGCCGATGGGACCGATGGGACCGCAAGGTCAGATGGGTGCAACTGGAGCCACGGGTGCCACAGGGGCAACCGGCGGGAATGGTGCGATAGGTCCCACTGGGCCGACGGGTCCGACCGGGCCGCATTAAATAGGAAAGTGAACTATCTATAAAAACGCGGTTTTTTGTCAAACCGCCTCGTTATGGGTATTGACCTTGATAAATTCTT
>NZ_CAWVCU010000120.1:0-26514 GCF_963927765.1 uncultured Agathobaculum sp.
GGCCGCTTTTGCGGCCTCCTCTCATAAAAAGCCATGACATGCGCATGGTTTTTTATACTTTGCAAGCAAAAAGTTTCGCCCGTCGGAACTTTTTTGCGTCCTCCTCCATTGGAATCGTGATTCCAATGGAAGCAAAATAGAGAAAACGCCGCAGCATTCACACTGCGGCGTTCTCCCATTCAAAGAAAGTAGAAAAGGAAATAAGATAGGTATCTAAAGAGAGATTGCACGCCTTTTATAGCGTGACTCCATCCTTGAAAATTGCGATCTCACGGTAGCCGAGCTGTTCGCTCTTGGAGGGCTGTCCGCTGGCAACCTGAATCACCAGATCAAACAGGCGTGCCGCCGCATCCTTGATCGGTTCGCCGTCCGCGACCGGACCTGCATCAAAGTCGATCCAGCCGGATTTCTTCGCCGCAAGTTGGCTGTTGCTGGCGATTTTGATGGTCGGTGCGGGCGCGCCGAACGGCGTGCCGCGACCGGTGGTGAACAGCACGATATGCGCGCCTGCCGCCGTCATGGCGGTCGCCGATACCAAATCGTTGCCCGGACCGTACAGCATGTTCAGGCCGTGTGCCGTCACTGCGTCGCCATAGCCGATGACGTCCACAATCGGTGCCGTGCCGCCCTTCTGCACACAGCCGCAGGACTTATCCTCCAGCGTTGTGATACCCCCCTTTTTGTTGCCAGGCGAGGGGTTTTCATACACAGTCTCATGATGGCTGATGAAATAATCTTTGAAATTGTTGAGCATGCTGGTCGCCTTGTCAAATACAGCACGGTTGACGCAGCGGCTAAGCAACATTCCCTCCGCGCCGAACATCTCCGGCACTTCGGTCAGCACGGTTGAACCGCCGCGGGCGATCATCATATCGCTGAACGCGCCGACGGTCGGGTTCGCGGTCACACCGGACAATCCGTCCGAGCCGCCGCACTTCATGCCAATCACCAGATCGCTGACCGGGATGGGCTGGCGGGTGAACTGTGCGGCAAACGCAGCGCACTGTTCGAGCAGCGCACGTCCGGCCGCAAATTCATCCTCCACATCCTGACAAGTCAGGAACTTGACGCGGTTTTCGTCATACGGGCCAAGCTCTTCAAGGAACTGGTCGTGCTGCAAATTCTCGCAGCCAAGGCTGAGTACGAGCACCGCCGCCGCGTTCGGGTGACGCACCAGCGCCGCCAGCAGCTTACGGGTCTGCGCATGGTCGGTGCCGGTCTGTGAGCAGCCATACGGATGGGTAAAGGTATACAGTCCCTCAATCGAACCACTCACCAGATCCTGATTGTCCGCGACCATCTTCTTTGCCACGTCGTTGACACAACCGACGGTCGGGATAATCCAAATTTCGTTGCGGACAGCCGCGCGGCCATCCTTACGGCGAAAGCCCATGAAGGTTTCCGGTTCGACCGCCGTAACCGACGGCACATCGGGTTCGTAGGTATATTCCTCCTCGCCCGACAGATTGGTTTTCATATTGTGGGTATGCACCCATGCACCGGTTTCGACCGCGGCGGTCGTATGTCCGATCGGGTAGCCGTACTTGACGACCGCGTCGCCCTCGGCGATCGGCGCAAGCGCTATCTTGTGCCCCTGCGGGATGTTCTCTGCCGCGGTAACGGTCACGCTGCCCGCAGGAAGCGTTTCACCTTTGCTCACGGGATGCAGCGCAACGGCTACATTATCCCGCTCAGTGATGCGAATGAGTTTTGTCATAGTTCGTCCTCCCGCTTACAGGCAGGAAGCGAACGCGGCCTCCGCGCCTTCCGTGCGGATCTTGGTCAGGTTTGCGAGTACAGCGGCTTCTACGCCGTCGATCTTCGTTAAATCCTGATCCCACATCTGCTCATTGGTCAGCACCGCGTGCACCAGATCGGCATCGCTGTCGTCACGATGCGCCCAGTAGAACTCAAGCGCCCAGCGGTCGTCCGAGCAGGTGTAGGTGTTGCCCTTCGGACGCTTGCAGACCAGACCCTTGTCGGTCAGCTCCTGTACGTCAGTCGAATAGAACGCGATGTACGCAGCAAGCGACATAGTCAGGCAGACCGGCAGCTTGCCTTCCTTCTCGATGTACTCCAGGAAGCTGGGCATGTTGCGCGCCTTCCACTTGGAGGTGGAGTTGAGCGAAATGCTCATCAGTTCGTGGTCAACAAACGGGTTGTTGAAGCGATCCTCTACTGCCGCCGCGAAATTTTCCAGATCGTCCTTGTCCAGCGGCAGGGTCGGGATGACTTCTTCATGCAGCATCTTGTTCATAAAGCCCTTGATATGCTCATTGTGCATGCAGTCGCGCACGATGTCGAAGCCTGCAAGGTAAGCGCCCAGCACAAAGCCGGTGTGCGCGCCGTTCAGGATGCGCACCTTGCGCTTCTTGTACGGGGTAACGTCCGGTACAACGATGCAGTTGAGCCCCGCCGCCTTAAACGGCAGTTTGTCCGCGAGCCATTCCGGGCCTTCGATGTTCCAAACGCCGAACACCTCGCCCACGTCGATCAGTTCATCGTGGTAGCCGTTTTCCTCGTCCATCTTAGCCGCCTCAGCAGCATCCTTGATGCGGCCGGGCACGATACGGTCAACCAGCGTCGAGCAGAAGGTGCATTCGCCGCACCAAGCCTTAAAGTCCGCTTCCAGACCCCACTGTTCAATGTACTGACCGACGCACTTTTCCAGCTCCTTGCCGTTGTTGTCGATCAGCTCGCAGGACAGGATGACCAGCGGCTTCTTGCCGGCCTGCCAGCGCTTGTACAGCACCTGCGTCAGCTTTGCCGGGAACGAGGACGGCGGGCAGTCGTCCTTCTGGCAGGCAGGATCGTAAACGATACCAGCCTCGGTGGTGTTGGAAACGATGTACTCGAGGTCGTCGGAAACCGCAACTTCCATCATTGCGTCGTAATCCGCCTTCTCATAGGGGTTCAGGCAGCGGGACACCGAAGAGATCACGCGCTTGCGATCGACCTTTTCACCGTTCTCGCGGCCGCGCAGATACAGGGTGTACAGACCCTGCTGCTCGTTGATCTGCTTTGCAAGGCCGGGCGCGATCGGCTGCACCAGAACCGCCTTGCCGTTCCAGCCCACCTTTTCGTTGGACATATCGAACCAGTAGTCGACAAAGGCGCGCAGGAAATTGCCTTCGCCAAACTGAAGGATCTTTTCCGGTGCATTTTCCAAAATATAGCCCGTGTAACCGGACTTTTTCAGCACTTCATAACTCAGCTTTTCCATCATTATTCTCCTCATATAACCAATCCGGAAACGGCGGAGAAAACTCCGCCGTACCGGACAAAAAACCTTATGGATGAACCGAAAACGATCAGCCGCCAAACAGGGACAGGATACCGGTCGAGAATGCTGGCACATAGGTGATCAGCAGCAGGTTAACAACCAGCAGCAGGTAGAACGGAACCGCTTCCTTGATGAACTTGCCCGTCTTACAGCCGGTGATGCCGCAGGTGACGAACATCAGCGTGCCCATCGGAGGCGACAGTGCGCCGATTGCATTGTTGAAGATGTAAGTCATAGCGAACTGGATTTCATTGATGCCGTATGCCAGCGCGATCGGGTGCAGCAGCGGCACCAGAATGATCATCGAAGCGTTGCCTTCAATGAACATACCAACGATCAGCAGGAAGATGTTGACGATCAGCAAGAAGATGTACTTGTTATCAATGGTAGCAACGATCCACTCGGTCAGCTGCTGCGGGATGCGCTCCTTGGTCAGCACCCAGGAGAATACGCCCGCCGCTGCAACGATCAGCATGATCGAAGAGGTGGTGCAGACCGTTTCCTTAAAGCCGCGCTTGAGGTCGTCCCAGCGCATCTATGATAGATAAGGCCCAGCAGCATCGAGTAGATAATAGCAACCGCACCAGCCTCGGTCGCGGTGAACAGGCCCAGACGGATACCACCGATGATGATGATCGGCAGGCAGAGCGGCAGGATCGCAGGCTTGAGGGCTGCACCGAACTCCTTGCCGGAAACGCGGGTCGTGCGCAGCGGCGCATAGCCGCGCGCCTTGGACACAAAGCGAACCAAAATCATCATAGTGATGCACAGCAGGCCGCCAACGCCGATACCGGACAGGAACAGGTCGCCGATCGAAACGTTTGCGATGCAGCCGTACAGGATCATCGAAATTCCGGGCGGGATCAGCGGGGTAATCATCGCGGAAGCCGCGGTGACAACCGTGGAGAACTCCTTGGAGAATCCCTTCTTCTCCATTTCCGGAACCAGCATCTTTGCTTCCATCGCGGCATCCGCGAGGTTGGAACCGGACAGGCCGCCCATCAGCGTGGACAGCAGGACGTTAACCTGTGCCAGACCGCCGTACATACGGCCGGTCAGCACTTCACAAAAGCCCATGATACGGGCGGTAACGCCGGTGTAGTTCATCATAATGCCCGCGCAGACAAAGAACGGGATGGCGAGCAGCGAAATACTCTCGGCACCGGTGATGGCCTGCTGCGCAAAAACGATGGAGTTTACGCCGGGATTGAGTACAAAGTAAATGGCTGCGCCGCCGAGCACCGAAATAAAGACCGGCACCTTGAGGAACAGCAGAACCAGCATGACGATAGACGCGAGTGCGAGTACTCCATTCATACTTCAAGTGCCTCCTTTGCTTCGGATTTGACGCCCTTGACAAGCGCATAGAAATAGCTGACGATCATCAGCACATACGATACCGGCGCAATGCCGTAAATGAACGCATACGGGATCTTGAGCATCGGGGTGGAACGACCGCTCTGCACAAAGATGTTGATAAAGCCGATGCTCTGGTAGAACAGATATGCCAGAACCACTACAACGACCACAGAAATGAAAATCTCCGCGATTTTCTGCATTTTCTTCGGCATCAAATCGACGATCATCTCAATTGCGACCTGATTGCCCGCGCGGAATGCTGCACCGGCCGCCGCAAATACGATCCAGACCATGCACGAGGTCTGCACTTCCTCCAGCCAAGTGAACGGCGCGCCGAGCACATAACGGAAGATAACGCCCGCGAAGGTCAGAATGATCAGAAGCGCCAGCACAACAGAGGCAACGATGGTATCCAGATTGCCCAGCACGGCGCGCAGCTTGCTGCCTTGCTTCATGTGTTTTTACCCTCCTTTGGAGATGAAACCGGCAGCGGCAGAACATGCATTGCCGCTGCCGGTCAAAACTCTTTTAGACCTTATTATCCAAATGGTTTTGCACTGGGACAGGCTTACTTGCCCATTGCCTCGCAAACCGTCTCGTACAGGCCGTCAGACCAGCCAAAGGTCGCGCCCTGATCGTAGAAGGACTGTGCCTTATCCTTGAAGCCCTGAAGCACTTCTTCGGTCGGCTCAACAACGGTAACGCCCTCGTCCTTCATCATCTGCAGGTATTCCTCTTCCTGCTCGTCGAGCACTTCGTTGTTGTACAGGCCAGCTTCGTTGCCGGTCTCGATCAGCCAGTTCTGCTGCTCCTCGGTCAGGCTGTTGAACCAGTCAGCCGAGCAAACCCAAGTGGTGAAGTTGAGTACGTGACCGTCCAGAATCAGGTACTTGGCAACCTCGTGCAGCTTGCGGCCGTACAGAGTAGCGATCGGGTTCTCAGCGCCGTCGATGGTCTTGGTCTGGAGTGCCTGATAAACGTCGCCCAGGTCCATGCCGGTGGAAACAGCGCCCAGTGCGTCAAAGCCGTAGGACTGGATCTGGTTGTTCGGAACACGGATCTTCATGCCGGCCAGATCGTCAACCGTGTTGACCGGGGAAACGGTCAGGGTGTGGCGTGCGCCGTACTTCCAGTTGGAGGTCAGGATCTTCAGGCCCTTGTCCTCGAGCTGTGCGCACTGGTCAGCATACCAGTCGGACTCGATCAGCGTCCAGCACTCATCCCAGCTGTCGAACAGGAACGGCCCGAACACGATGCCGAAATCCGGTACACCGTAATCTGCATAGAACGCGCCGTCCGCCAGCGTGCAAACCGGCTCGCCCAGCATCATGGAGTCGATCAGCTCATTCTTGCTGCCCAGCTGGCTGTCCGGATAGGCAGTGATGGTCATGGTGCCGCCGGAAGCCTCTTCGAGCAGCTCCGCCCATTTCTCAATGCCCTGGCCAATCGGCTCAGAGATCGAGTTTTCAAAACCGATCTGGAGTTCGATCACATCACCCGAGGTAGACGCAGCATCGCCACCGGTGCTCGTCGAACCTCCGTTGCCCGAACCGCCGCACGCGGTCAAGCTTGCTGCCATCGCGCCGCACAACAGCATGGCCAGCACTCTCTTGCTTACGTTTGCTTTCATAGTGATTCTCCTTTTCTCTTGTCTCTTATTTACAACACCGTCGCCGTACCGCTCAGGTGAAGTCAATAACAACCTTCAGCATCTTGCCTGCGTTCGCAGCAAATTCCTCAAACGCCTTGGGCGCATCCGTCCACTTATATGTATTGGTCACGATCTTGTCCAGCGCTACACCGCCGCCCTTGACCAGATCGATCAGCTCGAGGAAGTCCTTCTTCATCGCATTGCGCGAGCCGTAGATGTTCAGTTCCTTCTTCTGGATGATGGTGAAGAAGAAATCGTCAATGTTGCGCTTGGAAACACCGATCAGAACCACGCGCGCACCGAAGCAAGCGGCATCGAGGCAATTCTGGAACGTGTTCGGCAGACCGACCGCTTCGATGGTCACGTCAAAGCCGTCGCCGTTTGTCAGGTCCGCCACGCCCTTTTCAAAGGCTTCAGGCGACTCATTGAGCAGCTTATGATCCAGCTCGAAGGTCTTGTATGCGTAATCCAGCTTATCCGGCGCAACATCACAAATCGTGACCTCTGCGCCCTTGGCCTTGGCCGCAACCGCTGCCAGCACGCCGATGGTGCCTGCGCCGACGACCAGCACGCGCTCACCCGGCTTAACGTCCGCACGCGATACGCCGTGATAGCTGATGCAGAACGGCTCGATCAGTGCCAGAACCTTGGGATCGAGGCCCTTGCCGTCGTAAATTCGCTCGATCGGCATCGTAATGTACTCGGCAAAAGCGCCCTCACGCTGCACGCCCATCGTCTGGTTATCCGTGCAGGCATTGACCAGACCGCGCTTGCAGGAATAACAGCTGCCGCAGTTGAAATACGGGTTGCAGGTGACGATCATGCCGGGCTTCAAACCCTGATCGTTCTCGTCGATTTCGATGATCTCCGCCGAAAACTCATGTCCCGGCACACGCGGATAGGATACATAGGCATTCGCGCCGCGATAGGAGCCCAGATCGCTGCCGCAGATACCGCCATAAAGCAGCTTGAGCAGCGCTTCGCCCGGCTTACGAACCGGCTTTTCCTGTTCGACGATCTCAACCTTGCCCGGCTCCTTGATGCAAATTGCTTTCATCTTTTGTTTCCCTCCAAACTTTCTTTTCTCAGGTTTCCCCGCTTAAAACACAATTGAAAACTTGTATATTTGCTTGTATACAAGTCGTTCTGCACTTGTAATCTTATGCCCCTCTTTCAGGTTTGTCAATTCTTGTTTTACGTTTTTTCCAAAAATCGTGAGTTTATCCAATCCACCTCAATGCAATATGTCTAAAATCACGAACCCACCCCTTCTTTCACCCCTTGCAAATTTCCACCAATTCGATATAATAGTTTTATCAGGGTGAATTACGACCCTTACCGGAGGTATCAACATACATGTCCACTGCAAAAACATCTTCCATGCAGTCTCAGGCCTATGAATTCATCAAACGAAAGATCACTATGTGCGAATATGCTCCCAATCAGCTGCTCAGCGAAGCTGTTTTGCAGGCAGAGCTTGGCTTTTCCCGCACGCCTGTGCGCGAAGCCATCGGTCGACTGGAACAGGAAGGCTTGCTCAAGGTATTTCCCAAACGCGGCATTGTTGTGTCCGGTTTTACCATCAGCGACATCAGCATGATTTTCGAGGTGCGCCGTCTGGTTGAGCCTTATACCCTACGCAACTATGGCAGCCGTCTCGATATGAACAAAATCGCGGAGTTTTCCAAAATTTTTCGCGAGCATGCGGACGCAGAGGAGTTTACCGGCTTTTATGAACTGGACGACCAGTTTCATTCCACGCTGGTTGCCGCCTTACCCAACGAATACCTTTGCGACCTCTATTCCCGCATCCAAACGCAGATCATCCGTCTGCGCGTCATGAGCGGCCAGCTGATTGAAAGTCGTCTGCAGCGCACGATGACAGAGCATGCCGAAATCGCGGAAGCCTGTCTCGAGCACAATTGGGAACGCGCCGCACTGGCCATGGTGCAACATTTGCACTATTCGGAAGAGTCCTCGCTGGCAACACTGCTCAAAGGCTATAGCAACACGAGCATTATCTGACTACACCCCCATCTTATGTTTGAGCATGTCCCGCCATGCAGAAATATGAAAACCGACAAGGACGCTTCCTACTTCAGCCGCTACCGTGCGGCTGCCGTACGCTTTGAGATCATTGGAGGCGCACTGCTCCTCATCGCCATTGTTCTGAATCTGATCACCGGAAACGCACTTCTGACCATCAGCCTGTTTCTAGCCGCGGCAGGTGCATTTTTGCTCATCATCGGCGGCTCCAGCCTGCGCCCGCACAATCTGGTCAAGGCCTTTGCCCAGCAATGTGCACGCGAACCGGGACATGAAATCGCGCAAGGCTTGCTGGACGCGATCCAGTGCGAAAAAAAGATTCGTCTGGTGCAAAAATCCATCGACAGCGTGGATTTTGCCATCGAAGTATACGAATGTCTGGATGATGCCGATCCGGAGCTCATTCGCAAGCTGCGCGAAGCAAAGGAAACGCATATCGCCAAAAAGGCTTTTTAATTCATCCCTCAACAGACAAAAGACGCCCGCCGCGGCCTCAGCCGCAGCGGGCGTCTTGCTGTTCTATCCATTTATCCGAAATGTCCCATAGCGCCGTACGTTTCCGGCCGACGATCGCGGAATACGCCCCAGCTGCGGCGCAATTCACGAATTTCGTCCAAATCAAAGGTGTGGGTCAGAATGCCGATCTCCTCGCGTCCCGCCTGCTCCACCAGCGCTCCCGTCTCATCCGCGATAAAGGATGAACCGTAAAACGTCAGGCTGGAAGACTGGTTCTGATTCTCCGGCGAGGGCGTGACCGTCTCCGTTCCGACACGGTTTGCCGCGACAAGCGGCATGATATTCGCCGCCGCATGCCCCTGCATGCAGCGCCGCCAGTGCGGCATGGAATCGCAGTCCAGAATCGGCTCCGAGCCGATTGCAGTCGGATAAAACAGCAGCTCTGCGCCTTGCAGCGCCATGCAGCGCGCAGACTCCGGGAACCACTGATCCCAGCAAATGCCCACGCCGATCTTGGCATACGCCGTATCCCACACGCGGAAGCCCGTGTCACCCGGCGTAAAATAAAACTTTTCCTGATAAAAATGGTCGTCTGGAATGTGGGTTTTACGATACTGGCCAAGGATCGTGCCGTCCGCGTCGATCACCGCTACCGTGTTGAAGGTGGTATTACCCACGCGCTCATAATAGCTGACCGGCAGCACCACGCGGAAATCGTGCGCCAGCGTGCGCAGCACATTCACCGCCGGATTTTCTTCCAGCGTAGTCGCCAGATGGTAGTTTTCGTAATTCTTTTCCTGACAGAAATACCAGTTTTCAAACAGCTCGGGCAACAGAATGATCTGCGCGCCCTGCGCCGCTGCTTCGCGTACTTTTTCCGTCGCGGTTTCCAGACCATAGGTCATCTGAACCGCAGCCACGGTCACTTTGCTCATCGTTTTTCTTCTCCTTTGTATGGATTTACGCCGCTTATGCGCGCGGAATCTGCTGTGTGATGCAATGAATATTGCCGCCGCCGATCAAAATATCACGCGCAGGGATTGCCACGACCTTGCGTGTCGGGAACAGCTCCTGCAAAATCGCCTGCGCTTTTTCGTCCATCGGATCGCCGAAGGCAGGCATGACGATTGCTTCGTTTGCGATATAAAAATTGACATAGCTTGCCGCAAGGCGTTCGCCCGGCATGCGCGTCGGCTCACCATCGCACAGATCAAGCCCTTCGCACTCCTCGGCCGTGATCGTCACGGGTTTGGGCAGCGGCAGCTTGTGAACGCGGATTTTGCGTCCCTTTGCGTCGGTCGCGGCTTCCAGCGCCGCCAAACTCGCCGCCGAAAGCGCATACTGCGGGTCATTTTGGTCATCCGTCCATGCAAGCACGACCTCGCCCGGTGCGGTAAACGCGCACACGTTGTCCACATGCTCGTTGGTTTCGTCGTTATAAATGCCGCGCGGCAGCCAGATCACCTTAGAAACGCCCAGATAGTCGCACAGCGTGCGCTCGATCTGCTCCCGCGTCAGATCGGGGTTGCGCCCCTCGGACAACAGGCACGCTTCGGTCACGAGCGCGGTGCCCTCGCCGTCAACGTGGATGGAGCCGCCCTCACAGATAAAATCCCGCTTGTCGTAGCAATCGTTTTCCAACAGGTCGCAGAACTTGCGTGCCACGCGGTTGTCACGCTCCCAGCTCGGATACAGGCCGTCTACCGCGCCGCCCCATGCATTGAAGCCCCAGTCGATGCCGCGGCGCTCACCCTTGCCGTTTACAACAAACGTCGGCCCGACATCGCGCGCCCATGCGTCATCTGTTTCCATCACGACCAGCCGCACCCGCTCGGGCAGCTGCGCACGCGCGTTGTCATACTGCCCCTCCGAGCACAGCACCGTCATCTTTTCGCTCTGCGAAATGGCCTCAATCACCTGCAAAAACGCCTTGCGTGCAGCATATGCACCGTACTGCCACGAATCTGCCCGCTCGGGCCAGATCATCAAACAGCCCTCATGCGGCGCAAACTCCGCAGGCATGAAAAACCCGTCTCCGGCGGGCGTTGTGTGTAAAATCCTCATACCGTTTCTCTCCGTCTTGTTTTCTCCCTAATAGGGTACAACATTTCGATTGGACTTGCAAGATTTTCCCGGATATGTTACACTAAATATACAGATACTTCATCGTTTTATCAGGAGGAAATCATGTCAAGCTATCCTTATTCCTATACACACACCTATACTTATACGCCATTTTTCTCGCTTATCCTGCCGATTCTTGCGCTAATCGTCATCATCGCAGGCGGCCTTGCGCTGTACTTTCTTTTTGTCCGCAAGCCCAACCGTTTTCAGGGCGCTGCCGCCAAGTTGCATGACGCGCTCAACTTCCGCACCTTCTATACGGAAAAGCTCCTCCGCGCGCTGTACAGCATCACGGTCGTCGCGATCGTGGTATACAGTGTCGTTCTGCTGTTCACGCACTTCTTCACCGCCCTGCTGGTGTTTGTGCTCGGCAACTTGGTAGCGCGCATCGTGTATGAATATGCGCTTTTGCTGCTCGTTCTGTGCCGCAACACGCAGGAGATCAACTGCAAAATGGGGCCGCTCCCCGAGGAGCAGCCTGTCCCCCCTGCATCCGGTTCCAATCCGGCTCCCGCTGCACCGCAGCAGCCGCCTGTAGCTCCGGTAGCCCCGCAGCAGCCCTGCCCGCCGCAGAATGCCGCTCCGGTACCGCCGCAGGCCCCCCAGCAGCCACCCATGCCCCCGCAGGATGGCCCACAAGCATAATACAAGTTCATATTCCCCTCTGGGATTTTTCACAGCGGCGCGCAGAATGTCGGTTAACTTCTGCGCGCCGCTGTGCTATAATAAAGGCGAACATCCGCCGGTCGCTCGACCGGTCGAAAAGGGGGATTTTCATGCAGTCCAAGCAAACACCCAGCACCCAAACCGTCCATCCGCAAAGCGGATGGGAGCCGCCGCTCACCGGACAGGCGCGCCGCCTGTTCCTGATCGTGCTGGCCTCGGTTGTGATGGCGGTCAACATCAAGAGCTTTGTCGATGCCGGCGGTCTGTTCCCCGGCGGTTTTAACGGTCTGACCCTGCTCATCCAGCGTAGCGCGCAGCAATTTGCAGGCGTGGCGCTGCCGTTTACCGCGATCAACCTGCTGCTGAACGCCATTCCGGCGATCGTCAGTTTCCGACTCATCGGCAAGCGGTTCACGCTTTATTCCTGTCTGATGATTGCGCTGACCAGTGTCCTGACCGATATTATTCCCTCCATGCCGCTGACCAACGACGTGCTGCTGGTCTGTATTTTCGGCGGCATCATCAACGGGTTTTCCATCAGCCTGTGTCTGCTCGGCCGCGCCACCAGCGGCGGCACGGATTTCATCGCGGTTGCACTTAGCGAACGTCTCAATGTGGACGCATGGAACTACATTTTCATTGGCAACTGCCTGATGCTGGTGGTTGCGGGCATGCTGTTCGGCTGGGACAAAGCGCTGTACTCCATCATTTTTCAGTTCGCCTCGACGCAGATCGTCCATCTGCTCGACCCACGCTTCAAGCGCACGACACTGTTTATCATCTCCAACCGCGCGCCGGAGATTTACGAGCAAATCAAGGACACCACCCATCACGGTGCGACGCTGTTCCACGGCATCGGCCTATATAACGGCGAGGAACGCGACCTGATTTACTCGGTCATCACCAGTGATCAGGTCAAGGAGATCACGCGCGCTGCGCGCGAAATCGACCCGCATGCATTCATTAACATCCTGAAAACCGATCAGGTGGCGGGCAACTTCTACCGCCGCCCGCATGACTAACCGCAAACAGCAAAAGCCGTTTCGTTCCCAAAAGGGAGCAAAACGGCTTTTTATTTGCCTTAATTGCTTTCGCAGCGGTTGAGCAATTTCTCCCACTGCTCGTCAACGTACTGCTGTGCAGCTTCAAGCGTCCACTCGTTTCCGGGCTTGAAGCAATGCTTAAAGCGGCCCTGTAATTTCATAAACTCGGTCACAGGCAGCTTGTTTTTCGGCATGTAATTCAAATGCCACTTGCCCTCAATGACCTCATAGAGCGGCCAGACGCAGGTCTCGACCGCCATTTTGCAGATTTCGGGCAGCAGTTCGGTCGAATACTGCCAGCCGCGCGGGCAGGGTGACATGACGTTGACAAACGCCGGGCCTTCGGTGTAAATCGCGCGGTGCGCCTTCTCGTGGAAATCCTTAAAGTTGCCGAGGAAGGTGGTCTGTGCAACATAGGGAATGTTGTGCGCCGCCATAATCTCGGTCAAGTTCTTTTTGTTCTGCTTTTTGCCGACCGACACCGCGCCCGACGGTGTGGTCGTCGCGCTGGCAAAGCGCGGGGTGGACGACGAGCGCTGGATACCAGTATTCATATAGGCTTCATTATCGTAGCAGAAATACACCATATCATGCCCGCGTTCCATCGCGCCGGACAGCGACTGGAAGCCGATATCGTAAGTACCGCCATCACCGCCGATGGCAAGGAATTTATAGGTATCGTCCAGCTTTCCCTTGCGTTTGAGCACATTGTATGCCGCCTCTACGCCGCCGCAGGTCGCAGCTGCATTCTCAAACGCAGAATGGATATAGGAATCCTCCCACGCGGTGTATGGATAGAGGAAGGACGAGACTTCGAGGCATGAGGTCGCGTTGCATACGACCGCCTTGTCGCCCTCGTCCAGTGCGCGCAGCATGCCGCGGCACACCAGACCCGCGCCGCAGCCCGCGCACAGACGGTGGCCGCCGACAAAACGCTCCGGCTTGGAAAGTTCTTTCTTGTGATTGTACGCCATGTCAGAGCACCTCCTTTTCGCTGCTGCGCTGGCCCATATGGATGTATTTCGGCCCCTTGCCGCCATTTTCGGTCATCAGGAACAGGTGGTCGTACACCCGCGCAATATCCTCGGTCGCGACATCGCGGCCGCCCAGACCGTACACCACGTCGATCAGCACCGGACGCTTCTCCAAATCATAGCACGCGGCACAGGTCTCCGCGTAAATCGGACCGCCACAGGCCGAAAAGCCCTCGCTCTTATCCATAACGGCAACCGCTTTAACATGGCTGAGCGCCTGCGCCAGTTCCTCTGCCGGGAACGGGCGGAACACACGAATCTTAATAAGACCCACCTTGCGCCCCGCCGCGCGCAGCTGGTCGATGCACGCCTTGGCCGTGCCCGCGGTCGAGCCGATCAGCACGAGCGCAACCTCCGCGTCCTCCATCTGGTATTCTTCAAAAAAGCCGTACTTGCGGCCGAAGGTCTTTTCAAAGTCCGCTGCGACTTCCAAAATCGCCCGCTTGGCGTTTTTCATCGCCTCGGCCTGCTGCACCTTGTGCTCCATATAATAGGGCGAAACGTCATATGGGCCGACGGCCAGCGGCGTTTCCCGGCCGATGAGCGCATGCTCCGGATGATACTCCCCGACAAATGCCTTGACCGCATCATCCTCCTCGAGCAGAATGTTCTCGACCGCATGCGAAGTGATAAAGCCGTCCTGACAGACCATGATCGGCAGGCGCACATCAGGCGTTTCCGAAATGCGCATGGCCTGCAAATAGTTATCGTAAGCCTCCTGATTGTTCTCGGCGTACAGCTGAATCCAGCCCGCATCGCGCGTGCCCATTGAGTCAGAGTGGTCGTTGTTGATGTTGATCGGGCCGGTCAGCGCGCGGTTAACGCACGCGAGCGTGATCGGCAGGCGGGCGGACGCTGCCACATACAGCAGTTCATACATATACGCCAGACCACAGGACGATGTTGCGGTCACCGCACGCACGCCTGCCGCCGACGCGCCGATGCAGGTGGACATGGACGAATGCTCGGATTCGACCGTCACATACTCGGTATCCACCTTGCCGTCCGCAACATACTGCGCAAAATACTGCGGAATCTCGGTCGAGGGCGTGATGGGGAACGCGGCAAACACGTCCGGATTGATCTGCCGCATGGCGTAGGCAACCGCCTCGTTGCCCGAAAGCCGGTCTCGGATGCTCATCACTTTTCCTCCTTCACAAAGTCAATCGCGCCAAAGGGGCACACCTTCCAGCAGATGCCGCAGCCCTTACAGTGGTCAAAATCAAAGTCCGCGCGCTTACCGTCGCAGACCGGAATGGACGAATCCGGGCAGAATGGCGCGCACAGCAAGCACTGCTTGCACTTTTCCTCATGCCAGACCGGGATATTGGCGCGCCACTCGCCGGTCATGGTCATACGGGCGGTGCCGCCCTCATAAATCTCGCCGCCGGGGGTCAGCTCCTGCCACGGCGACTGTTCGTTGATATCCTTTGCGCTCTTTGCCATTATCCGCGCACCTCCTTGAGAGACTGGCTCAGGCACTCCATGTTGCCTGCGATGACCTGCGGCTTGGTCGCAAACTTATGCTTGAACGAAGCCTCCATATCCGACTGAAAACGCCATGGGTCGAGCACGCCGCTGACCTTGACGATCGCCGCCAGCATAGGCGTGTTGGGGAAATACTTACCCAGCGTGCGCTCGGAGATCGCGCGCGCATCAATGGTGTAAACGCGGCCCTCATAGCCGCGCAGCAGTGGGCGCACCTCGTCGGGCGACTTGTGTGTGTTGATGACGATCGCGCCCTTGGGGTTAAGACCGTGCGTCACATCGACCGACTGCAGCAGCGTTTCGTCCACCACAACCACATAATCCGGCTCATAGATATTCGAGTGAATCGTGCACCGCTCGTCCGAAATGCGGTTGTACGCCGTGATCGGCGCACCCATGCGTTCCGGTCCATATTCCGGAAAGCCCTGCACATACTTGCCCGATGCGAACGCCGCATCCGCCAGCAGCAGGCAGGCGGTTTTTGCGCCCTGTCCGCCGCGGCCGTGCCAGCGGATCTCCACCATGTTTTTCATGTCGCTTCCTCCTGTTTTACTGTTTTGTCCGATGGGGAACAAAAAAGGCTTTCGTCCCTTTGTAAAGGGACGAAAGCCTGTCAAAGCTTCGCGCAACCACCCATTTACTGCGTACCATCATACGCGCTTCCGGTAACGGGGAAAACCGTCAGCACCTACTTTCCTTTTGGGGTTCGGGCTGCAACTCCGGAGTGATGTTCGGCATCGTCCTACTGACGCCGGGCTTACACCATACCCCGGCTCGCTGCAGCGTTCGGAAACGATCCTACTGTCTCCCTCATCATCTTTGGGCTGTTTTTGATAACTGCACTTTATTATAATAAAGGAGTAGAGCAATGTCAATCGGCATTTCGCACAAAAACAGATGTTTCTCCTGCGCGGACACGTCAAGCCTTGCCTGAAATCAGCCACGGGGCAGGCTCGGTGACAAAGGTATGCTTACTGGTCAATTTAGAGACAGAAAGCTGGATCACCTCCGTCTCACCGATGCCGTAGCGCGCGAACAGATCGGGAATAGACGCGGCGCAGCGGAAGTCGAGCGTATAAACAACAAATTCCATATGCGGATTGAGGCGCAGCAGGCATTCGATCTCCTGTTCCATGCTCGCGGAAGCGACTAGCATGGTGAGCGACGGCACGGGCAAGCCTTTCATCGTCTCGTCGTCCACATGGTCGATGATCTGGATGTTGTTCAGGCCGAACTGCTCGATGTTTTCCTCCATCGTGCGGCGGTCGTTCTGGTTGTACTCGACCGCGATGACTGTACCTTCGCCCGCGATGATGGCGGACTCCACCGCGATCGATTCACCGGAAATAATGCACACGGTATCATCGTTTGCGATATGCATTTTGTTCAGGATCACTGCGCGCATCTCGCTGCCGACATAGTGAATCGATCCACGTGAAAAGCTGGAGTTGCGCATGCCGATCTTGTAGGTCGAGCGCGCATTGGGATTGAGGATCAGCATTGCTGCCGAAGCATTGATGCCGCGATTGATCATATCGCGCAGCTTGTTATGCTCAATCGGGCCGGAGGGGTCGGAGCCGGTGTTGTACCACACGTCGCACTCGCCCAATCCCGCATCCCACATGCGATAAAAGATGTCCGCGTGACCGGCCTCAGTAAACACAAGCACCGTATCATTGGATTCCACGGTCGGGATCAGGTTTTTATTTTTGCGGGTGATATCGAGAATTTTGACCTTTTCCAGATCGACCTGCGTGTTTTCCGAAAAATATTCCAACCATGCAAGGATCTGCGTATTGTTGAACAGCTGTTTCTCCATAGCGGTCACTCCCTTTTTGTCCGTATAATTTATTATAGCACAGCGGCAAAGCAAATGAAAAGCCCCGCGCAAGGGTTTTTGTCTCGATTCTCGTCCTGCTGTTGCCAAAAAACGCGGGACATGCTACAATAAATATCATATTCAAAAGCATCAAGGGAGGTAGTCCCAGTGAAAATACAGGAAAGCGCAGAAAATTATCTGGAAGCGATTCTCGTCTTGAAGCAGCGTAACGGACAGGTGCGGTCGATCGACGTGGCGCACTACACCGGTTTTTCCAAGCCGAGCATCAGCCGCGCCGTCGGTCTGTTGCGGGACAATGGCTATGTCTCCATCGACCAGAACGGCCTGCTCGGTCTGACCGAATCCGGTCTGCACATCGCGGAAACCATCTATGAGCGGCATACGGTGCTGACCGAGCTGCTGACCCTGCTGGGTGTTTCCCCAGAAACCGCAGCCGAAGATGCCTGCCGCATCGAGCACGTCATCAGCACGGAAACCTTTGAAAAGCTCAAAGAACACGCACGCCGGCATCGCAGCGATGCCGCACAATAAGCCCAATGCTCACAGGCCGGCCCATCATGGCCGGCCTTTCGCATCGGCTGCAAGGAGGAAAACCCATGCCGCAAACCATCGAAACCCTGCCGAACGGACTGAAACTCTGGCAGGACGACCGCTTTTTCAAGCTCGGACAGGACAGCGTTCTGCTCTCTGCATTTGCCAAACCGCGCCGGAATGCCAAGGTGCTCGACCTCGGCTGCGGCACGGGCGCGCTCGCGCTGCTGGTTTACCGCCCCGACCTCAAAATCACTGGGCTGGAGTTGCAAGAGGACGCACTCGCGCTGTTCCGCCGCTCGATCGCGGATAACGACGTGGAAATGACCGCCGTGCAGGGCGATTTGCGCGCGATTCGCACGATTTTTCCACACGGCAGCATGGATTATGTCATCTGCAACCCGCCCTATTTCGACCGCACAGCAGGCAAAAGCGCCCCCTCCCCTGAAAAGCGTACCGCCCGACAGGACGGCAGCTGCACGGTGGAAGACGTGGCGGTTGCCACGTCCTTTGTACTGCACACGGGCGGCAAAGCTGCCTTTGTGTTCCGTCCGGAACGGATGTGGGTGCTGCTCGAGGCGCTCAGTCGCGTGCGGCTCGTCCCCAAACGGCTGCGGTTTGTGCATCAGAACGCCACCGCCGCGCCCAGCGCCGTGCTGGTCGAGTGCCGCAAGGGCGGCAGCCCGGAGGGTCTGACCGTCGAGCCGCCGCTGCTGGTGGAAAGCGAAGAATACCAAAGGATATACAGAAAATAATATATTGAGGAAATATTACTATGAGTGAAGCTACTTTATATCTGGTTGCCACGCCGATCGGCAATCTCAGTGACCTGTCACCTCGCGCGCGCGAGGTGCTCGCCTCGGTGGATTTCATCGCCGCCGAGGATACGCGCGTCACCCAAAAGCTGCTGACCGCCTGCGCGCTGCCCAAAAAGCCGCTGATTTCCTACTATGAACACAACCGCCGTGCGCGCGGTGAGGAAGTACTCGCCAAGCTGCTGGCAGGCGAAAGCTGCGCGCTCGTGACCGACGCAGGCACGCCCGCTGTCTCCGATCCCGGTGAAGATCTGGTCGCGCTGTGCGCCGCGCATAATGTGCCGGTCATCCCGATCCCCGGCTGCTGCGCTGCCGTGTGCGCGCTGGCGGCTTCCGGTCTGCCGACCGGCCGCTGGTGCTTCGAGGGCTTTCTATCGGTCAACAAAAAGGCGCGGCGCGAGCATTTGGATGCGCTTGCTGGTGAAAAGCGCACGATGATTTTCTATGAAGCGCCGCACAAGCTGTGCGCGACACTGCGCGACCTGTCCGATGCCTTTGGCGGTGACCGCCGCATCTCGCTCTCTCGTGAGCTGACCAAGCTGCACGAGGAAACGCTGCGCATGACGCTGTCCGAAGCTGTGCAGTATTTTGACCAGACCCCGCCGCGCGGCGAATTTGTGCTGATCGTTGAAGGTGCGCCCGATCTGCCGGACGCACCGGAGGACGCAGACGCTCGCCTGCAAGCCGCCGCAAACGAGGTGCGTCGCCGCATCGCACAAGGCGAAACGCAAAAGGATGCGGTCAAGGCCGTCTCGGCTGAGGCGGGCGTGAAGAAAAACGCGCTGTACCGGCTGGTGCTGGAGCAGGAGGAGCAGACATCGGCCAGCGACTGACCGACTATCCTCCCCCTGAAAACCACAATAATATTTCAAGAAATCCTCTATCCCTTGCCCGTTTGTTCACAGAAAGGACAAACTACCGCCGTATACTTTGAAGTATATCAACACAAAGGTGGGATATGATGTCTACGATTTTGATTGCCGATGACGAGGCGCGCATCCGCCGTCTGGTCAGCGACTTTTTGAAGCGCGACGGCCACAGCATTGTGGAAGCCGCCGACGGGCGCGAAGCGCTGCAAATACTGGAAAACCGGCACCCCGGTCTGGATCTTGCCATTCTGGACGTGATGATGCCCGGCATGGACGGCTTTGAGGTGCTGCGCGAGCTGCGCGCGCAGGAGCGCGGGGACAAGCATCTGCCTGTCATGCTGCTGACCGCCCGCGCGGAAGATGCCGATCAGGTGCGCGGATTGGAGGACGGCGCGGATGATTACGTCACCAAGCCGTTTTCTCCGATCGTACTGGCGGCGCGTGTGCGCACGCTGCTCAAGCGCGAAGGACGCACCGCTGCGCCGCTCGAGCAATTCGGCGCGCTGTCCATCAATGAGCTGCGCCGCGAGGTACTGGTCGGCAACGCCCCAGTCGACCTGACGCCAAAGGAATACGAATTGCTGGTCTATTTCAAAAATAACCGTGCCATCGCCCTGTCCCGCGAGAGCATTCTTAACGCGGTTTGGGGTTACGACTATTTCGGCGACCTGCGCACGGTGGACACCCATGTAAAAAAACTGCGCGCTAAGCTGGGCGACTGCGGCTCGATGATCGCCACTGTCCGCGGTTATGGCTACCGTTTTGAGGGATAACCATGAAACACGGCTCCATCCGGTTCAAATTCTTTGCCGCGATCAGCGCTGTTGCGCTGGTCTTTATCGGCATGCTGTTGCTGCTCAACCTGTTTTTTTATGAAGATTACTATATGATGATGCGGCGCAATGAATTGCGCGACGCGTATCAGAGCATCCGCAACAGTTATAACGGTAATGTCGACGACATTGCCACCGTGCTGGATAACTATGAAAGCCGCAGCGCGATCCGTCTTTCCATCGTTGCCGCAGACGGAACCGTGCGATACTCCTCGTTTTTCTCCCCAGGTAACGAAGAACCGGGCAGCGGGGACTCCACTTTGCCTGGTACATTCCAATTGCCGGATTTTGATCTGTTCGACCAGCAGCGCCGCGGGTATGCCATCCTGCAATCCATTGCCCAAAGCGTCAGCCCGGATACGCTCGCCAAGCGAAACTATCAGTTCTTAAATGTCTCTTTATGGGACGGCGACCAATATCTATGTCTGGCAGGTGCGTTGGACAGCAAGGCGGAAAACTGCCTGTTTGCCTATATGCCATATGCCTATATCGAGCAGAACTCCTCGCTGAATCTGGTATTCCTGCTGATTGCAGGCGGGTGCGCGCTGCTCATTTGTCTAGTCTGCGGCTACTTTATCTCTCGCCAGTTTACGCGGCCGCTGATTGACATGGCCGGCGTGGCCGACCGCATGAGCGAACTGGACTTCTCAACCAAGTGCCAGTCCGGCGGCAGTGACGAAATCGGCCATCTCGGGCAATCGCTCAACCGATTATCCGCCTATCTGGAGCAAACGATTGGAGAACTCAAGCAATCCAACGATCAATTGGCGCAGGAAATTGAAAAGAAAGAGCGCATCGACAGCATGCGGCGCGAATTCATCGTCAATGTGTCGCATGAGCTGAAAACCCCGATCGCGTTGATACAAGGCTATGCGGAGGGACTGACCGCAGGTGTCGCGGATGATCCGGAGGATCGAAAATTCTATTGCGATACCATTGCGGATGAAGCCGACCGCATGAATAAACTGGTCATGCAGCTGCTGAATCTGTCAAAGCTGGAACTGGGCGCGGAGCAAACCTTTTATGACGACATTGATCTGCACGCACTCTGCGCCGAAGCCGTGCAAAAGACCTCGGTGCTTTGTGAAAGCCGCGACCTGACCGTGCACTTTGACGATACCCGTGTCACCGTCCGCACAGACGGCGACTTATTGGAACAGGTACTGATGAATTACCTTTCCAACGCAATTCGCTACACCGTGGATGGCGGGCATATCAAAATCTCAGCAGTACACACAGATTCCGGCATCCGACTGACGGTGTTCAATGAAGGCGAAGGATTACCGGAAGAGGAGCTGCCGAAGATTTGGGAAAAGTTTTACCGCACCGACCGCGCGCGTACCCGTGAGGCCGGCGGTACCGGCATCGGCCTATCTCTGGTGCGCGCCATTGCTGACACGCTGCATGGCTCCTGCGGCGCTGAGAATGTACCGGGCGGCATTTCTTTCTGGTTCGAACTGCCCAACGCCTCAGAAAACAGTGACTCTGCAAACGACACACAATAATTTTTGATTTTTGATTTTTCCAATTTCACACTTGACATCAACCGAATCCTGTGGTATAGTATATAAGCACCTTAAGTAAAGGTTTTATATCGCGGGGTAGAGCAGTTGGTAGCTCGTCGGGCTCATAACCCGGAGGTCGTTGGTTCAAGTCCAGCCCCCGCAACCACCAAAAAGCACTGATTTTGAAAGAAATCAGTGCTTTTTCTTTACTTTTTCGCGTTCTGCGTTTGTTCATTGCTCCCGCTCGCCCCGCGCTTGTTCTTTATTTGTTCTTTAAGCAGACAAACCGAAAGGCCGATATACAACCGTGATTGGTGTATATCGGCCTTATTTTTTAACTTTTGTATCAAGCGGGTGCAGCAAGTCTTGCAGGGTATCCGCTGCCGCTGCATCGGCTGACTGTATCGTATGGGCGTATATTTTGCCCGTCGTTGTCACGCTGGCATGACCTAACCGCGCCGCCACGGTCTGCAAATTCGTACCCGCCGCGATCAGCAACGTAGCATTGGTGTGTCGCAGCGAGTGCAGCGAAATATCGGGCAGATCGTTTTCTTTGATGAACCGTGCAAACCAGCCTGTAACGGTGTCCGGGTGTATCGGCGCGCCGTTCCACGAGGTAAACACGCGCCCGCTCGCCTGCCACTGATCGCCCAGCTGCAAAGCCTGCCGCCGCTGCCATGCACGGAAAGCCCGCAATGCCTGCATTGCATCAGCTGGCACTTTGATACTGCGCCGTGAAGTGGCGTTTTTCGTCTCGTCCTCGAAAATGCCCTTGTCAGCCAGATACAGCGATGACCGCCGAATATGAATGACCGCCTTTTCAAAGTCAATATCTTCCCAAGTCAGGCCGCACAACTCGCCGCGCCGCATACCTGTATACAACAGCAGCTTTATCATGGTGCTATTCTGTATGTCGGCGCTTTCAAGCGCTTCCATCAAGCGGGCGGCTTGTTCCTCGTCCAAATACCGCGCTTCTTTATGCTCCACGCGGGGCGGCTTTACCCGGTCGCACGGGTTGGAAAACAGCACTTGCCACTCGACCGCCGTTTGCAGAATGACAGAAATTAACCTGTGATGGTGCAGAATGGTCTTTGCCGACAAGCCCTTATCATTTCCCACTGGCTCAAACAATGCGCCCACAGGCTGCCCCAGCGCGTCAGAAACGCGCTTTGCACTCTCGGCTGATACGTTCTTGCCCTGCGTGATGCTGGCAAGCACCGCGAGCGACACGCCCGCTTGCTCAGCAAACGCGGTTTTCGTGATCGAGCGGGCGCGCAGCATTTGCCGCAAGTCGCCCTTGAAACGCTGCTTGCCGTCCTCCCTTATCCCCGCTTCTTCCAGATTGGAATAAAACTGTATCAGGTGGTGCGGCTGCAAGCGGTCAAGCCGAATATGCCCGATGGCTGCATTGATACGCGGCAGCATGGCTTTATAGCGGTCAAACGTGGTGGGGCGCACCTGCTTTGCGGCATAGTCCCGCAGCCATATTCCCGCGAAATCCGCAAAGCGCACGTTCCCTTGCAGCACTTGCCCCGTGCGGCACTTTTCCTCGAAAAGTACAGCTTGCCGCTGTGCTTCTTTTTCGGCCTGTGCGTCGGTCATATCCGGATGGGGCTTCCACGTCATGGATTTAATAATCTGCCTGCCGGTCATGTCGTAGCCGCAGGAAACGCGGATAGAATACGACTTGCCGCGCCGGATTACGGTTGCCATGTGGCGCACCTCCTTTCGAGCGGGTGTGTGTCCAAATTGAACACCGTTAGGCTTGCATTACTGGTTAACACCAATCATAAGGCTCTACGTCCGGGTCTGTTGGCACTTCTGCGTTTGCAGGATCACCAAACCACCCCAATACATACACGGTTTTTCCATGCCCGCCTCCATCTTCATACTGCACAAATCGTTCACCGATATAAAGCAATCTCCAGCCGATGCGCAAACAAACGTTCGCTTGCTTAAAACTATCGACTTCTGTGACTGCCGTTACATCTGTCATGGAGAGTTTTGAAACGTCAATGCTAATGCTTTTTTCTTCTGGAAGCCCCAAAATATAATTGGGTGTACAGCCGAAAATTTCAGATAGCTTAATTAGTGTTTTGCTATCAGGCGTTCTTTTTCCAGATTCATATTGGCTTAATGTTCCCTGTGCTATTCCGAGTTGTGCAGCAAGATCAGTCTGGGTCATATCACGCTGTTTTCTTAATGTAGCAATGTTACTCATGGCTTTCACCCCATGTTTAGCATACCATGCATTTTATATTTTGAAAAGAATATTTCGAATTTTTCAAACGGAATATTTTTCGAAATAATATATTGACATATATGCAATTCGTGATATTGTAGAATATAAGAGGTGATACAATGACACAAACACATTCCCGTTTGTCAACGATCATGGGCGAAAAGCGTTTGAAAATCAGCACCATATCGCGAGACACGGGCATATCCCGCGCAACGCTAACCAACCTGTACTATGACCGCAATAGCGCGGTATCGCTGCAAACACTCGGCACATTGTGCGCCTATCTCGGCTGCGAAGTAGGCGACCTAATCAGCTATACAAACCAAAAGGAGGAAACCCCATGAACGAACAACAGACAAAGCAAACCTTGCCCCGTATGCGCACACTTGCAAAAGCCATTGAGGAAATCAAGACCGAAGACCCGAACACCGCTTTAACGCAAAACCAGCTGCGCGTATTGGTCAAATCGGGTGCAATCCCCAGTGTATCAGCCGGGCGGCACACGCTGATTAACCTTGATTTGCTCATTGCCTACTTGGCAAGCGACGCTTACCAGAACGGCAACGCGGCGCAGCCTGCGCCCGAATATGGCAAGCTGCGCCGCATTGAAGAATGAAAAAGACCTTTCCAGCAGCTTTGGTCGGCACTGAAAAGGTCAAAAGACGTATCCACCCGCGAGCGGGTTTGTTTGTACATATTATACCGCACCCGCTCGCCCTTGTCAAATGGAAAGGACGATAACAAATGCACAACGAAACACACGAAGCCACCGTCCGCGCTTGGTTTTCCACTGAAACCATGCCCGCAGCATGGATAGCCGCCGACCCTGCGGCCTGCACCGAATTGGCGCAGCTGCTGCGCGATAAGGTGCTGAAAGCCTATCAAATGGGACTACTGGACGGCGCAGCGCGCCGAACCGCTATGCGCGATCAGGCCATTATGGACGCGTCCGACGCATTAGGGGATTGCCTGTGCTGCCTGTTGGAAGCAAAATATGTAGCACAGACCATCAACTATGAATTTACCCCCTTATGGCACGGCGACAATTTGGACGCACGCAAAGGCGCGGATTTTATACAGAAAATGTGTGTAGCAAGTGGCCTTGTTGTCGAGAAAGCCGCCGCTGCGCTGCGTTCGTTGCACGAAGCGCAAAACGCAATAGAAGCAAAGCAAGCCGTCAAAGAATCCAGTGCGGCTTAAAAAGTACATATCTGCACGGTGTGCGGGGCATTTGCCCCGCACATCGCCGTTTTAGGGGCATTGCACATATCGTGTGTACAATGCAATAGAACAAAATATCTTGCATGGAGCGTAACGAATGAAGAAAAGAAAGCGAGTTGTCCGAGCGGGTAACCTTGTATGGGCGACGATCTGCACGCCGCCCGCACCGAACGACCCCGAACACGTCCGCGCCGCGAAATCCCGCGCCACAACCGCCGCGCGCAAGGCATTAAACCAGAAAGCCGCCTGCCGCCGCCTTGAAATGCTGCTTTCTGCCAATTTCACGCCGCGCGACTTTCACCTGATACTTACCTACAGTCCCGGCGATCTGCCCGCCACGCGCAAGGAAGCCGTGAAGCGGCTGCGCAAATTCCTTGCGCAGCTGCGCGCCTACCGCAAGGCGCGCGGCCTGCCGCTGAAATACGTCTACGCCACAGAGGGCTTACACGGTGACAAGCGTTTCCACCACCACCTTGTAATAAACGCCACAGCGGGCGACTATGACCTGATACGCAGCCTTTGGATATGGGGCGATCAAGTAGACTTGGAACGCATTGCAGATCGTGACTATGGCGGGCTTGCGCGCTATCTCACCAAAGAAGCCGCCGAGGGCAAGCCCAACGGCGCGCAGAGTTGGACACCCTCACGCGGGCTGACAAAGCCCACGGTAGAAACAAGCTGGGTAGACGGTGACGAAACGCTAACCGCGCCCGCTGGCTGCTATGTGATCGAGCGGGAGGACAAGCAAAACGAGTTCGCAGGCTATTCCTATATCCATTACCGCATAGAACACCCACAGCCGCGCAAGACGCGCCCGCGCCGCAGCAAGGCCAGCTTGCCTATACCGCCGACGCTCTATGAAATGGACGCGCCTGCGCGACCGTATGCGCAGCGATAAGCCGCACCCGCTCGGCATACTGCACAATCAAATAGCGCACCCTTTCAGGCTTGAAGCCATGTATATCTGTAGAGAGGGGCACAGAGAAAACACCCTGCACACCTTGTAATCAACCGAGCGGGCGGGTATTCTGGAAACAGACCAGAACAGCCACCGCGCGCGACCGCGTGCAGCGTGCGCAGCGCACTCCCCCCATGCGCCGCCGCTGCCGCGCCGCCCTCAGACCGCATACCCAACAGAAATTTTACTGCGGCACTGCCACATGAGGGGTGGGGTTCGCGTAAGCGCACACAGGCGCACGTTATGCCCCTCCACCAAGCAGCCCAGACAGCGCCTTGCATTACCCCGCAAAACCCATCCAAAGCCGCGATAAACGCCGTTTTTTGCCGCCCGGAAAGCGCGCCAAACGGCGCAAGGCTTGGGCGCAAGCACCCGTCCGCCCGCCTGTGCGCCACACCTGCGCCCGTTATGCACCTACCCCCACCCTGAAAAAGTTTCGGGGCATGGAGCGCAAGACCGCAGGCCTCCATACACGCGAGATTTTTTCCCCATGCCGAAGATTTTTACGAGGTGAGACCATGAAAACCAAAAGCGCAGCCGTCATAGCTAC
>NZ_CAWVCU010000121.1:0-6348 GCF_963927765.1 uncultured Agathobaculum sp.
AAAATCTTCCTCTCAAACATGTCTGACATACATTATAGCACAACTTTTTGCATAAGGATAGAACAGATTGACCAAATTGCGTCAATCAACTCTTCTTTTTTTGGAGTTTATGCAGGGAGGAGGTGAAAGGTGATGGAAATTCATTTTCAGCAGGCAAATCCGGGCAATTATCTGTCGGCTTCGCGCGGAAAGAAAGAGATCCGCTATCTTGTCATCCATTTTACGGCAAATGATGGGGATACCGCAAAAAATAATGCCGACTATTTCAAAAATTCCAATATCTCGACCTCGGCGCACTATTTTGTAGACGAAAAAGAGGTCTGGCAATCCGTGCGGGATGCCGATGTTGCCTGGCATTGCGGGACTAAGGGTACTTATTTTCATCCGTATTGCCGCAATAGCAACAGCATTGGCATTGAGCTGTGCAGCCGAATCAAAAATGGAAAATATTATTTTCAGCCGGGGACAGTGGAAAATGCAGTGCAGCTGGTGCGTATGCTGATGAAGAAGTATGGCATCGCGCCCGATTGTGTGGTGCGCCATTATGATGTGACACATAAGAATTGTCCGGCGCCGTTTGTGGAGAACGCAGCGGCGTGGAAAGATTTTAAACGAAGGCTGACAGAGGAGGTGGACGATATGACGGCAGATGAGGTAAAGAATCTGATTGCGCAAAGCAAAACGGTATATAACTCCGTGGCGTCCGTACCCGATTGGGGCCGTGCGACGGTGGAAAAACTGGCGCGCAAAGGTTGGCTCAAAGGAGAGGGCAGTACGACGGGACTCAACCTCCCGGAAGAGGTGCTGCGCGTGCTGGTCATAAATGACCGTGCGGGCATTTATGGAGATTGAGTGATGAAAAACGGCGAAAGCAGTATGATTTCGCCGTTTTTTTGTCTGCGAAAAAGAGAAGCTATCAGTCCAGATAGGTGATCTTTTCGATGCCCTTGATGCCCAGTCCCGGCCCGTTGGACACGGTAATATCCTTCTCATTGAACACCGCGCCGCCGCGGATCGGGTCCTCGGTGCACAGCACCGGACCGTCCAGATCGATCTTGGTGATGATCTGCTTGGCACACGCAAGATGGATCGCGGCATTGACACTGATCTTGGCTTCCAGCATACAGCCGAGCATGCACTCAACACCGTAGACCTCGGCTGCGGATGCGATTTTCAGCGCGTTGTACAGGCCGCCTGCTTTCATCAGTTTGATGTTGACCAGATCAGCCGCGCGCATCTGCATGATGGTCAGTGCGTCCGCTGCGTTCTGTACACTTTCGTCCGCCATGACCGGGATGGTGACGTTGTCGGTGACATATTTCAGACCGGTCAAATCGTGCTGCGCGACAGGCTGCTCGACGAATTCGATGTCCAGCCCGGCATCCTCCATTTTGCTGAGAATGCGCACGGCTTCCTTGGGCTTCCAGCCCTGATTGGCGTCAATGCGGATTTTCACGTCCTTGCCAACCTCTGCGCGGATGGCCTGCAGGCGGCGCAGGTCGAGCGGGGCATCCTTGCCGACCTTGCACTTGAGACAGTCATAACCACGGTCGATGGCGTTTCGCGCGTCGCGTGCCATCTCTTCGGGATCGTTGACGCTGATGGTGATATCGGTTACGATCTGGTTGCGGCTGCCGCCGAGCATTTTGTACACCGGAATGTTGTATAGTTGGCCATATAAGTCCCACAGCGCCATATCGACCGCAGCTTTGGCGCTGGTGTTCTTGAGGATGCAGCCCTGCAGGGCGAGCATCAGATTCTCAAAGTCATCTACCTCGCGGCCGAGGATGGTCGGGGCGATATGATCCTGAATGGCGCCGATGATCGCGCTGGCGGTGTCGCCTGTGACCGCACCGGTCGGCGGCGCTTCACCGTAGCCGATCGCGCCGGTATCGGTGTGGATTTCTACAATGACATCCTCGACGGATGAAACCGAGCGCACTGCAGTCTTAAACGGCACGCGCAGCGGGACAGAAATACGGCCCAGCCGGATTTTGGTGATTTTCATCTGTTGTCAACTCCTTGCTGTCAGAGGTGTTCTTATGCTTTTGCCAATTCACACATCGCTGCGGCTAGGATTTCTGCATTTTGCAGCAGCCGCTCCACTTCCATATATTCATCCGGCTTGTGTTCGCGGATCTCGTCGCCCGGGAAAACCGGGCCGAATGCAACCAGATTCGGAATGGACTTGGCATAAGTGCCGCCACCAATCGACTTGAGCACCGCCTTTTCGCCGGTCTGCTCCTCATAAACCTTAGACAGCTTGCGAATAAGTTCGCTTTCGGGCGGCATATAGATGGCCGCTTTGTGCTTCATCTTGGTTCCATAGAAACCACCGAGCGAGAACGCGCGTTCCAGACGCGGATGCGCCATATCATAGGTTTTGGTGACCGGATAGCGCACGGATAGGGTGAGCGAAAGCGTGTCCTCTGCAAAGGCCGCAACGCCGAGGTTAACCGTGAGTTCGCCTGAAAGGTCGTCGCGCATGGCAAGTCCCAGTGATTCACCGCGGGTTTCTAATCCGATGCGGTCTGCAAGGAACGCCATGCAGTCGGCAAGGTCGCCTTCCAGTGGGAGCTGCGACAGCGCAAGAGCCAGACGGCCGATCGCGTTTTCGCCCTGCTCAGGGGTTGAGCCGTGGGCTGACACGCCCGCCGCCTCGACGCGTATGCCGCCGTCGATGGGCGTGACGGTGACCTTATCCAGCGCAATCTTGCTTGCGGCATCGGCTGGACAGATAAGCTCCGCTACCGCGTAGGCAGGGGAGACGTTGCCGGCGGTGCCTCCCTCAAAGCGTGTCAGGCGGTAATCGCCGATTTGGTTCAGCTTGCGGGCGTATACGCAGTTCATGATGCCCTTTTCCCCATTGATGATCGGATATTCCCCATCTGGTGTGAAGCCCATGACGGGAACCTCACCGCCGTGCTCAAGATACCACACCATATCCTGACAACCGGTTTCCTCGTTTGTGCCGAAAATGATGCGGATGCGGCGGGAGGGGACAAAGCCTGCGTCCTTGAGTGCAGCCAGCGCGTACAGCGCTGCAACGGTTGGACCCTTGTCGTCCATCGTGCCGCGGCCATAGATGCGGCCGTCCTTGACTTCACCTGAGAACGGTTCAGCAGCCTGCCAGCCGTCGCCCGCGGGGACTACATCCAGATGGCCAAGCACAGCGATCATTTCCTCGCTCTCGCCGTATTCGCACCAGCCGACGCGGTTGTCCATATTGACCGTGCGGAAACCGAGTTTTTCACATAGCGCAAGCGTTTCGTGCAGGCAGTGAGCCACTTCGCGCCCATAGGGTGCGTCCGGCGCGGGTTCGCCCTCGACGCTCGGGATTTGAATGAGCGCGGTCAGATCGGCCAGCAGCTCGTCCGCATGCGCGCGGATATATGGTTTGAAATTCATAGCAATCCTCCTTAACGGGTCCTAAACATTATCCTATCATATTGTACAGGATGACAAGAAGTTTTGCAAACTGTTCTGTGCAAATTGCTTGCAAGACCTTGAAAAAAGATCGGTTTTCTTGTATACTGAAAAAACAATCCGATGTTGCGGCGAACGGGAAGCTGTCTGCATGGGAAAAGAGACTGGAAAAGTGAGGGATGAAAACAAATGATTACCAACGGCTTTACCTATATTGCGGTGCTGGTCTTTCTGGCAGCCGTGCTGGTAGGCGCGGAGAAGCTGACCAAATGGAAGTTTTTCAAGTTTGTGCCGCCGGTGGTGCTGCTGTACCTGCTGACTATGCTGCTGTGCACCGTAGGCGCATGGGATATGGAGGCTACCAAGGGGGCATACAGTGCGCTGAAAAACAACATTTTGTACGCGATGCTGTGCTTGATGCTGCTGCGCTGTGACATTCGCAAGGTGCTTAAGCTTGGCCCGCGTATGCTGGGCGGCTTTTTTGCAGCTAGCATTTCGATTTCGATCGGCTTTATCGCCACCTATGCGATCATGAACGGTATGCTGGGTTCGGAGGCGTGGAAGGCGCTCGGTGCACTGTGCGGCAGCTGGATGGGCGGTTCGGGCAACATGGTTGCAGTACAGGCTGCACTGCATATTTCGGAAGCGGATATGGGGTATGCGCTGGTCATTGACTCGATCGACTATTCGGTGTGGGTCATGTTCCTGCTCTGGGCGATCACGTTTGCGCCGCAGTTCAATAAGTGGACCAAGGCATCTACCACAACGCTTGACGAGGTCTGCGCCCGTCTGGAGCAAGAGCAAAAGGAAGAGGACAAGCACATGAACTTCCCTGGCCTGCTGTTCCTGATCGGCGGTGCCTTGTTGGTTTCCGCGCTGTCGCAGAATGCAGGCAATGCAATTTTTGAATGGACGAAAACACTGATCGGCGGAAATACCCCGTGGATCGACTCCGCTACATGGACGGTGCTGGTTGTCACGATTATTGCACTGGTTGCGGCGGTTACTCCGATCGGCAAGATCGCGGGCGCGGCGGAGTTGTCCAACGTCATGTTGTATATCGTCATTGCACTGCTTGCGTCCCGTGCAAGCCTGTTGGAAATGACCGATGCTCCCGTATGGATCATTTCGGGCTTTATGATTCTGGCGATCCACGGTATTATTCTGGTCGTTATTGCAAAGATTTTCAAACTCGATATGTTCACCTGCGGCGTTGCGTCGCTGGCGAATATCGGCGGTACGGCTTCCGCGCCGGTGCTCGCCGCGTCCTACTCTGGTGCGCTGGTACCGGTCGGCGTACTGATGGCGCTTATGGGCTACATCATCGGTACCGGCGGCGGTATCCTGACGGCAAATATCATGCGGTTATTTGCCTGAGCCTGCTTCCAAGCATCAAACGGCTGTCCCCTGTGGGACGGCCGTTTTTTCGTATTTTGATGGATTTGTTGTTTTAACAACAGACGAAAACAGCAAGGCAGGGTATACTGGGGACAATGATCCATTCCAAAACGGAGGTATTTCACTATGATGCGCAAAATCATTGAAATTAACGAAGAAAAGTGCAACGGTTGTGGTCTGTGTGCCAGCGCATGCCATGAGGGAGCAATCGGCATGGTGGACGGCAAAGCCAAGCTTCTGCGGGACGATTACTGCGATGGGCTGGGCAACTGCCTGCCGGTTTGCCCGACTGGAGCAATCACCTTTGTCGAGCGGGAGGCCGCGCCATACGACGAGGCGGCGGTGCAGGCCAATATGCGTGCCAAGCAGCAGGCACAGCAGCCGCTGGCCTGTGGTTGTCCGGACAGTCAGGCGCGGGCAATTGCGCGCGCCACGGCGGCGGCGCCGGCTACAGCAGCGCCTGTATCGTCCGAACTGCGTCAATGGCCGGTGCAGATCAAGCTGGTTCCGGTGAATGCGCCGTACTTTGACGGGGCGCATTTGCTGGTCGCGGCGGATTGCACGGCGTATGCATATGCAAATTTTCATCAGGACTTTATCCGAAATAAGATTACTCTCATTGGCTGTCCCAAGCTGGATGAGGGCGATTACAGCGAGAAGCTGACCGAGATCATCCGCTTGAACAATATCAAAAGCGTTACGGTCGTGCGCATGGAGGTACCGTGCTGCGGCGGCATCGAGCATGCCGTGCGCACTGCCTTACAGGCAAGCGGTAAGTTCCTGCCGTGGCAGGTAGTCGTTGTTTCGACGGATGGGCGCATCCTCGAGCAGTGAACCGGTAGGCAAACCCCTCCGTTTGTGGTACAATGGGTAACACAAACGGAGGGGTTATGTATGAATACACTGGATGTGGTGCACGATTTTCTGCGGCGACAGGTGAAACCGGGCGCGTGTTGCATTGACGCGACTGCGGGCAAGGGACGTGATACTGCGCTGCTGTGCCGTCTGGCAGGGGCGGAGGGCCGCGTGCTGGCGTTTGACGTGCAGCAGGAGGCAATCGCACAGACGCGCGCGCTGCTGGCTGCGGAGGGCCTGACCGCCGAGGTCGTGCTGGATAGCCATGCCAATATGGCGCAGTATGCGGCGCCGGAGAGCGTCGACTGCATCGTGTTCAACTTTGGTCGGCTGCCGGGCGGCGACCCGAAAATCTTTACCACCGCGGCCTCCTCGCTCCCGGCGATTGACGCGGGACTGGGTCTGCTGCGTCCGGGCGGCGTGATGGCGCTTGCGCTTTATTATGGCAAGGAAAACGGATATGACGAGAAAAATGCGATTTTAGAGCGCTTAAAGTCGTTAAATGACCGAGCGTTCACTGTTCTGGCCTGCGACTGGCTCAATCGCAAGCACGATCCGCCGCTGCCGATTTTTATCTGGAAAGAATAGCAGGGATATGCTATAATCGGCAGGTAAGGAGGGATGCATCATGCCTTGGTGCCCCAAGTGCAAAGCAGAATACCGGGAGGG
>NZ_CAWVCU010000122.1:0-26334 GCF_963927765.1 uncultured Agathobaculum sp.
GCCGATGTATTCGGCGGTCAAGGTGAACGGACAGAAGCTCTATGACCTTGCCCGCAAGGGCAAGGAGGTCGAGCGGCCCGCGCGTGACATCTTCGTGCGCGAAATGACGGTCACGGACTTTGACGAAGCCTCCCAGCAGGGCACGCTGCGGCTTACCGTCAGCAAGGGAACCTATGTGCGCACGCTGGTCAATGACTTGGGTGTGTCGCTCGGGACATTCGCCACGATGCATAGTCTGGTGCGCACACGTGCGGGCGCATATTCGCTGGATGACTGCCATACCTTTGATGAGGTCGAGCAGGCGATGCAGGACGGCGCGGTGCAGCAATTGCTACTGCCGGTGGACGGGCTGTTTGCCGATCACCCTGCGGTCACGCTCAACGACGAGGGGGCGGAACGCATTGCGCGCGGCGCGGTGGTGTTTCCACGGCAGGCCGCGGGGCTGCCCGAAACCGAGGGCGCACTGTGCCGCGTTTATCATAACGACCGTTTTCTCATGCTCGGACAGGTGCGCACGCTGGACAAGGGCGGGCTGGGTCTGTTCGTCTATAAGAATTTCAGATAAAAAGTAGGGCCTGCCGATGTGCAGGGTTCGGAAGGGGGAAACCCGATGCAGGAATATCAAAAGCCGCGTGCGATCGCGCTGGGCTATTTTGACGGCGTTCATCTGGGGCATCAGGCGCTGATGGAGCGCGCGGTCGAGCGCGCAAAGCAGATCGGCGGCACAAGCGCGGTGTTCACGTTTGACGTACATCCGGATTCGGTCGTGCTGGGGCGGCAGGTGCCGCTGCTGACGGCCAACGCTTACCGCCGTGAGGAGATCAAAAAGCTTGGCGGCGTGGATGAAGTGATTTTCGGCCACTTTGACGAGCGCATGCAGCACATGGACTGGCGCGACTTTATCCACAAAATGCTCATCGGGCAGTTCGGTGCGCGCTGGATCATTTCGGGCCGCAACAACCGTTTCGGCTATAAAGGGCAGGGCAATGCCGAGGGCATGGCAGAGGAGTGCAAAAAGGCCGGAATCGGTTATGACTGCATTGACGACGTTAAGGTGGACGGAATCGTGGTTTCCTCGACCTATATCCGTCAGCTGATTTCGCAGGGCGATATGCAAGGCGCGGCGCGCTTTCTCGGCCATCCTTACACCGTGACCGGTGTGGTCGAGCACGGACGGCGCGTCGGCACGAGCGTACTCAAGGTGCCGACGGTCAATCTGGCGCTGCCGCCGGAGATGGCGCTGCCGCCCTATGGCGTATATGCGGCGCGCGTGCTCATCGGCGATAAAAGCTATATCGCGGCGACCAACATCGGCATCAAGCCGACCTTTGTGGACGGCGGCGCGCCGACGATCGAGCCGCACCTGCTTGATTTCGCGGGCGACTTGTACGGCAAGATGATCCATGTTGAGCTGCACAAGTTCCTGCGGCCGGAAAAACGGTTCGAGTCAGCCGAGGCGCTGCGCGCAGCGATCGACGAGAACGTAAAGCAGACGCGGGAATTTTTTGCAAAATAAATCAGAGAACGCAAACGGGCGGCATCAGAGGATGCCGCCCGTTTGCGTTATTGTCTCTGCAAGACAAAGAGAAAGGGCTGCCCGCTCTAGGCAGCCCCGTGAAAGAGAATGGTATAAAGAGAAAAGGTAATGAGAAGATATCAGAAATATGGCGCGCAGTCTCGGTGAGATGCGCGGTGGGAAAAGGGATCGGCGTCAACATGGTTTGTGAGCGATCAACCTTGCTTGGATGATTTTATTATAGTGATTTTCGATAAAACTGCAAGATGTAATTTATTCAATATTTCCGAAAAATACGAGTTGTTATTGTGGAATATATACAGATACAAAGTGCTGTGTTAAGCATAATGGACAAAACTGGGGGAGAAATCAGGAGAAAAAAGCGGTTGGGTTGAGGATACCTGGGAACAATCGGACGGTTTTCTTCGTGTTGTTGGCAGAAAGGAGGATGGAGCAAGATGCAAACCAACCTGCGTTCGGACGCATTCCTGTGCGACGCGATGGAGCGCTGCGGCGACGCGGTTTATCGGCTGGCGCTTTGCCGGCTGGACAGCCGCGCCGACGCGGAGGACGTATATCAGGAGGTGTTCCTGCGACTGCTGCGTGACACGACCGCGTTCCGCGATGACGAGCATTTGAAGGCATGGCTGCTGCGCGTGACGGTCAACTGCTGCAACGATCTGCGCCGCTCGGCGTGGTTCCGGCACACCGCGCCGCTCGAAGCTGCGCCGGATGCCGCCGCGCCCTTGGCGGACAGCCACGATGAGCTGTGGCAGGCCGTGCGCGCGCTGCCAAATGACCTGCGGGTCGTGGTGTGGCTGCACTATGTCGAGGGATACGGTACGGACGAAATTGCGCCGTTGGTGGGCTGCCGCCCGGCGACCGTGCGCACGCGGCTGCACCGCGCCCGCAAAAAACTGAGACTCGAACTGGAGGGAACTGACGATGAACAACCGGAACGATTGGAACCGACTGAAGGATATAAAAGCCCCCGATGAGCTGAAAGCGCATACCCTTGAGGCGGCGCGTCAGGTGCGCCGCGAGGAACAGCAGAGCGCACCGCAGCATCTGACAGCCGCGCCGCGCCGTCGGTTCGGCATGGCAAAACGGATCGTGGCTGTGGCGTGTGCGTTCGGCGTGGTGGTCGGCGGCACGGCGGTCTGGAAAGCGCAGCAAAGTGGCCAGCCAGCGGCCGACGCGGTGGCGGAAACCGTTGCGCACTCGTTCGGTATTGTGGCGTATGCTGCGGAAACAGGTGAGGTGCTGGAACCAAAGAACAGCAGGATTGTGTTCGATGATGGAGCTGGCGTGGACGACCCAGAAAAAGGATTTTTCTCCGGCTGTTTGTTCAAGGTGACAGGCGAGAATATCCAAAGCGTGAGCGCGTCGATGGATAAAGGTGGTCTGTATCGCACCAAGACGCTGACCGGTTTTGATGTAGATGCATATTATAAGATGGCGGCAGCGGCGGATGAGGCCTTGCGGGCAGGGAAAAGTTCCGCTGTTGCGGCAGCGGAAGCTGCATCCGACCCACGGCTGGAAGGCGCGGATGTGGTGATGCCATACGGTTTGGGCGGAACGGAGGACGAATCTGAGGTGGAATGGTGCGCCGATGCCTGCTGGAAGCTGGACAACGGCTTTGTGGATGCGTATGACCCGGAAGTGAGCTATGGATTCTGGGGCGAGCCGCGAGAGATTACCGGAGAGGGCGATATGCAGGCCGAGTGGCACGCACGCATCGACGAGTTTGACGGCGCGACCCTGACCGTTACCGTGACGTTCACCGACGGTACGACCGACACCCAGACCCTCACCCTGCACACCGGCAAGCTGGCCTGTGAATATGTGGACGATGCATATGGCCCGAAGCTGACCGGCGAGGTGCTCACCGACGAGCAGGCTGCCGAACAGGGGTATGTTTACGGTGTTTACGCAGAAATTGCATAACAAGGTGTTATTTTCCCCCGATCTTTTCTGATCGGGGGATTTATTTTTGCGAAAAAAGCGGCAAATGCCTTGAAAAATGCGCGCATATCGCCTAAAATAGAGAAAGAATTGAGAATGAGGAGAAACACATGCTGCATATTGTTCTGGTCGAGCCGGAGATCCCGCAGAACACCGGCAACATTGCCCGCACCTGCGCGGCGACGGGCTGCGTGCTGCATCTGATCGAGCCGCTCGGCTTTGCAATCGACGATAAGCGGATGAAACGCGCGGGGCTGGATTACTGGCACCTGCTGGACGTCCGCATGTACAAAAACCTGAACGAATTTTTTGAGAAAAATCCAAACGGGCGCTATTTCTACGCGACCACCAAGGCGCCACATGCCTACCACGAGGTGGAGTACCGCGACGGCGACTATCTGCTGTTCGGCAAAGAGACAAAGGGGCTGCCGGAAAGCCTGCTGATCGAGCACCCGGAACGGTGCGTGCGTATTCCGATGCGCGAGGGGGCGCGCAGCCTGAACCTGTCCAACTCGGTGGCGGTGATCGCGTTCGAAGCGCTGCGCCAGACCGGCTTTGAAAACCTCAGGCTGGCGGGGCCGTTTCCAAAGGGATAAGGAGAGAGAAATGGAAAAGATACATATTATGACCGACTCGTCTGCGGATATCCCGCAGGCGCTGGTGGAAAAGCACGGGATCGAGATCGTTCCGATCACGCTCACGCATGAGGGGCGCGCATTCCGCGAATACTATGACATCACGGCGGAGGAATACTGGAAGCTGCTGGAGAACAGCCGGGAAATCCCGACGACCGCCATGGTCACGCCGACGGTGTTTTTGGATTCCTACCGGCGCGCGGCGGAGCGCGGCTGCACACACTATCTGGGTGTGCTCATCAACGCAAACGGCTCTGGTACCTATCAGGCGGCGTGTCTGGCGCGCGATATGTTCCGCGAGGAGGCGGGCAGCACGATGCAGATCGAGCTGTTTGACTCCGCCACCTATACCTATATTTATGGACACATTGTTGTGATGGCGGCTGAGCTGCGCGATCAGGGCGACAGCTTTGACGCGATCTGCGGTGTGGTAAAAAGCCGGCTGAACCGCGTGGAGGCATTCCTCGGCGTGTACAGCCTGACGCACCTCAAAAAATCCGGCCGCATTTCGGGCGGCGCGGCGTTTGTTGGCGAAGCACTTGGGCTCAAGCCGATCAGCCATGTTTATGACGGTGCGGTCAAGGTGTGCGACAAGGTGCGCGGGGAAAAGGCACTGGTGAGCGGCATGATCCGCAAGGTGTCCGGCCGCGTGGTGCAGCCGGAGAAGCAGACTGCGCTGCTGCTCTACGGCGATGTGCCGGCGGCGCGCATTGACGAGCTGGAAAAACGTCTGCGCACTGAGATCGGTTTCAGGAACGTGCTGCGCAGCCCGATCGGGCCGTCTGTTATCACCAATACCGGCCCGCAGGCGCTGGCGGTTGCGTTCTATGGACAGGCTCGCGGCTGAGGTCAATTGGTCATATTGTTTAATATTTCACAATTATTTCCGGCAAAACGCAAAAATCCTCTAAAAGAGAACGGAAAGACAAGGTTTTTCACAATTTGGCTTGCGAATCACAGGAGAAACGAGTATAATTTTGTAATGGAAACGGAATTCTTTTTATGGGAAGGCCGGAAATTTGCTCCGTATCGCTAACTTTTACATTCAGAAAGGGAGAGGGATATTTATGCAGTATAACAAGAAGAGCGTGGAAGACATCGACGTAAACGGCAAGAAGGTTATCGTTCGCTGCGATTTTAACGTTCCGCAGGATGAGAACGGCAACATCACCGATGACAAGCGCATCCGCGCATCGCTCGAAACCATTAAGTACCTGCTGGGTCACAATGCGGCTGTGATCCTGTGCTCGCACCTCGGCCGTCCGAAGGGCGAAGTTAATATGAAGTATTCGCTCGCACCGGTTGCTAAGCGCCTGAGCGAGCTGCTGGGTCAGGAAGTGAAGCTGGCTGCTGACGTTGTCGGCGAGAGCGCAAAGAAGCTCGCTGCCGAGGTCAAGCCGGGCGAGGCTGTCCTGCTCGAGAACGTCCGCTTTGAGAAGGGCGAAACCAAGAACGATCCCGCACTGGCTAAGGCATTTGCCGACATGGCGGAGATCTTCGTCAACGACGCATTCGGCACGTCCCACCGTGCGCATGCTTCCACCGCTGGTATTGCTGACTACCTGCCGGCTGTCTGCGGCTTCCTGATCAACAAGGAAATCTCCATCATGGGCAAGGCTCTGTCTGACCCGGCTCGTCCGTTCGTTGCTATTCTGGGTGGCGCGAAGGTTTCCGATAAGATCAACGTTATCAACAACCTGATCGACAAGTGCGACACCGTTATCATCGGCGGCGGCATGGCTTACACCTTCTCCAAGGCGCAGGGCGGCAAGATCGGCACTTCGCTGTGTGAGGACGACAAGATCGATCTGGCGCTCGGCCTCATCAAGAAGGCGGAAGACAAGGGCGTTAAGCTCCTGCTGCCGGTTGACACGGTTTGCGGCGACCACTTCGGCGCAGACGCAGAGCCGGTTGTTTACGAAGCTGGCCAGCTGCCGGACAACATGATGGGCATGGATATCGGCCCGAAGACCGTTGCGCTGTTCTCTGACGCTGTCAAGAACGCAGGCACGGTTGTCTGGAACGGTCCGATGGGCGTCTTTGAGTTCGACACCTTCGCAGTCGGCACCAAGGAAGTTGCCAAGGCAATTGCGGCTTCCGGTGCGGTTTCCATCATCGGTGGCGGTGACTCCGCAGCTGCGGTTGAGAAGCTGGGCTTTGCGGACAAGATGACGCACATCTCCACCGGCGGCGGCGCTTCTCTCGAGTTCCTCGAGGGTCTGGAGCTGCCCGGCATTGCTTGCCTGCAGGACAAGTAATTTGCGCAATTTGCGCGAAAATGTGCCTTATACCGGGGCATTCTGTGCCCCGCTATAATACATATTGATCAGGACGGATACGCCGTCGAAAAGTTTGAAAGGGGTAAAACCAAAATGAATCGCAGATACCGTAAGACCATCATCGCCGGCAACTGGAAGATGAACAAGACGCCGAGCGAAGCAAAGGCCCTCATCGAAGAGATGAAGCCCCTGCTCTCCAAGACCAAGTGGTGCGAGATGGTTCTTTGCGTGCCGTTTACCGATATTCAGGCTGCTGTTAAGGCTGCCAAGGGCTCCAAGATTGCCATCGGTGCGGAAAATATGCACTTTGAGAAGTCCGGTGCGTTCACGGGCGAGATCTCTGCCGATATGCTCAAGGAACTGGGCGTGAAGTATGTGATCATCGGCCACTCTGAGCGCCGTCAGTACTTCAACGAAACCGACGAGGCTTGCAACAAGAAGGTTCTGGTTGCATTGGAGAACGGCCTGCGTCCGATCCTGTGCGTTGGCGAGAGCCTGACCGAGCGCGAGCAGGATGTGACCATGGAGGTTATCCGCAAGCAGATCAAGATCGCGCTGCAGGGCGTTGCTGTGGAGGACATCAAGAAGGTTGTTATCGCATACGAGCCGATCTGGGCGATCGGCACCGGCAAGACCGCGACCGCTGAGCAGGCGGGCGAGGTCTGCGGCGCAATCCGTGACTGCCTGCGCGAGAAGTATGGCGCACGTGCAGCTCGCGGCATCACCATCCAGTACGGTGGTTCGATGAACGCCAAGAACGCAGCCGAGCTGCTGGCTCAGCCGGATGTTGACGGCGGCCTGATCGGCGGCGCCTCCCTGAAGAGCGCTGACTTCGCGACCATCGTCGAAGCAGCCAATCAATAAGATAAGATTACGGTGAGGGTTTACTCCCCGCGCCGTGCGTGCGGGAGGGGACATCGGAAACATCGTTGTCCCCTTTCGTCCGCTCTTGTAAAGGAGTAAGTAAGAGTATGAAAAAGCAAAATGTGCCGAGCAAGGCGGCGACCGAAGAGGTAAAGACTGCGGTGCAGCCTGCGGCCAAGGAAGAAATGACCAAGGCTGCCGCTCCGGCGGTGGAAGCTAAGGTCGAGGAAAAGCCCGCGGAGAAAAAGACGGCTTCTGCCAAAAAGACAACGGCTGCAAAGAAGACCACGACCCGCAAGACGGCGGCGAAAAAGGCGGACGAGCCCAAGAAGCCGACCGCGCTGATCATCATGGACGGCTTCGGCCATCGCGATGAGAAAAAGGGCAACGCGATCGAGGCGGCGAACACCCCGAACCTCGACCGCATCTTCAAGGAGAATCCGCTGGTTTATATCGGCGCTTCCGGTCTGGACGTTGGTCTGCCGGACGGTCAGATGGGCAACTCCGAGGTCGGCCATACCAACATCGGTGCGGGCCGCATCGTTTATCAGGAGCTGACCCGTATCACCAAGTCCATTCAGGACGGCGATTTCTTCTCGAACGAAGCGCTGATGAGCGCAATCAACCAGTGCAAGTGGTTTGATTCCACGCTTCATATTTTCGGCCTGCTGTCCGACGGCGGCGTACACTCGCATATCGATCACATGTTCGCGCTGCTCGAGCTGGCGCGCCGCAACGGTCTGCGCAAGGTATGCTTCCACTGCTTCATGGACGGCCGTGATACCCCCCCGCAGTCCGGTATCGAGTATATCGACCGCCTGCAGAACAAGATTGATACGCTGGAGCTTGGCTGCATTGCCACGATCTCCGGCCGTTACTACGCGATGGACCGCGACAAGCGTTGGGACCGTGTAGAGAAGGCATATCAGGCAATCGCTGAGGGCATTGGCGAGCATGCGGCTTCTGCACACGAAGCGATGCAGAAGTCCTATGACGCAGGCGTTACCGACGAGTTCGTGGTTCCGGTCATCGTGACCGAGGGCGCGACTGTCAAGGACGACGACGCGATCATCTTTGCCAACTTCCGTCCCGACCGTGCGCGTGAGATCACCCGTGCGTTCGTTGACCACGAGTTTGACGGCTTCAAGCGTCAGCGCCGCAACATCCACTACGTCTGCATGACGCAGTATGATGCGACCATCGCGGGCGTTGAGGTTGCCTTCAAGCCGCAGAGCCTCAAGAACACCTTCGGCGAGTATATCTCGGACAAGGGCCTGACCCAGTTGCGCATCGCAGAGACCGAGAAGTACGCGCACGTCACCTTCTTCTTCAACGGCGGCGTAGAGAAGGAATATCCGGGCGAGGATCGTGCGCTGATCCCGTCTCCCAAGGTGGCCACCTATGACCTCCAGCCGGAGATGAGCGAGCCTGCCGTGACCGAGGAATGCGTTAAGCGTATCCTGTCCGGCAAGTACGACGTGATCGTGCTGAACTTTGCTAACTGCGATATGGTTGGCCATACTGGCGTATTCGATGCTGCTGTTAAGGCGATCGAAGCGACCGATGATGGTGTCGGCAAGGTGGTGGACGCCATCCTCAAGATGGGCGGACAGTGCCTGATCACCGCTGACCATGGCAACGTTGACCAGATGCTCGACGCAGACGGCGTAACGCCGTTTACCGCGCACTCGACCAACCCTGTGCCGCTCGTGATGGTCGGCCATGAGGGTAAGCTTGCCGAGGGCGGCGTGCTGGCGGATCTGGCGCCGACTCTGCTGGAAATGATGGGCCTGCCGCAGCCGGAGGAAATGACCGGCCACAGCCTGCTCGTCAAGTAAACTATTGCGTATCCCCAAATTTTCAAATAAAAAGGAGTAAGAATTATGAAGGGCTACATTGAAATCGTTGATGTACTCGGCCGTGAGGTTATGGACTCCCGCGGCAACCCGACCGTAGAGGTTGAGGTTTATGTTGAGGGCGACACCGGCGCGTATATGGGCCGCGCGGCTGTTCCGTCCGGCGCTTCCACCGGTATTTTCGAGGCTTGCGAGCTGCGCGACGGCGACAAGTCCCGTTACAATGGCAAGGGCGTTCTGAAGGCAGTTGACGCTGTCAACGGCGAGATCGCTGAGACCATCATCGGCATGAACGCGCTCGACCAGCAGGCCATCGACAAGGCAATGATCGACGCAGACGGCACCCCGAACAAGACCAAGTTCGGCGCAAACGCGATTCTGGGCGTTTCTCTGGCAGTTGCGAAGGCTGCTGCTGAGGCTCTGTCCCTGCCGCTCTACAACTACATCGGCGGCTGCAATGCCAAGACCCTGCCGATGCCCATGATGAACATCCTCAACGGCGGCGCACATGCGACCAACAACGTTGAGATTCAGGAATTCATGATTATGCCGGTTTCCGCTCCGTCTTTCCGTGAGGCGCTGCGCCGCTGTGCAGAAGTGTTCCATCAGCTCAAGACCACCCTCAAGGAGAACGGCACCCCGGCTGCGGGCGTTGGCGACGAGGGCGGCTACGCTCCGAACCTGAAGAAGGATGAGGACGCGCTCAAGGTTATCGTTAAGGCGATCGAAGAGGCTGGCTACAAGCCCGGCGAGGACTTCATGATTGCAATCGACGCTGCTTCCTCCGAGTGGTGGAACGACGAAGAGAAGTGCTATATCCAGCCGAAGTCCGGCAAGAAGATGACTCAGCAGCAGCTGGTTAAGATGTGGAAGGGCTTCGCTGAGAAGTACCCGATCATCTCTCTCGAGGACGGCATGGCTGAAGAGGACTGGGAAGGCTGGGAGATGCTGACCAAGGCTCTGGGCGACAAGATCCAGCTGGTTGGCGACGACCTGTTTGTTACCAACACCACCCGCCTGAAGAAGGGCATCGACATGGGTGTTGCAAACTCCATCCTCATCAAGGTTAACCAGATCGGTTCTCTGACCGAGACTCTGGATGCAATCCAGATGGCAAACCGCGCGGGCTACACCGCTGTTGTTTCTCACCGTTCCGGCGAGACCGAGGACGCTACCATCGCGGACATCGCTGTTGCGCTCAACGCTGGCCAGATCAAGACCGGTGCACCGAGCCGTACCGACCGCGTTGCGAAGTACAACCAGCTGCTCCGCATCGAGGAAGAGCTGGGCGAGGACGTTGCAAAGTACCTCGGCAAGGACGCTTTCTTCAACCTGAAGAACAAGTAAGCATCCGCTCAAGCAATCAAAAAAGCCGTTCATCTTTCGATGAACGGCTTTTTTTCTTTGTCCCTAAAAGCGACTGAGCAGGTCGAATTTACGCTCTTTTCCGCGAAAAACGCAACATAAAGCGGGAATATGGAACATATAAGAAAAAATACTAGTATTTGTCAAGGAAAAGTATTGACCTGAGAATGGGGCTGTGCTAATATATTTTTATACAAAAGCATGCATTTGGCATAGTATATGATAGTAGACAATTACTGCGCCAAATATCCAATTATCTAGCCCATACCTTCATTTCTTTCAAAGGCCGGTCTCTGCTTTCATAGTAGAGACCGGCTTTTTATGCATAAAAATGTATTTTAATACCAATATCCGGCCTTCCATTGCTGCAAGGCAAGGTTGGCGTTTTTGTAGCTGGCGTCCGCGGTCGGCGTGCCGGCGGGCACACCGAGAATGGCAGCATCGCCCGACTGCACATAACCGGCGGTCTTCCAGCGGTTGAACGCTTGCTCATAGGCGGTTGCCTGTGCCTGACTGGTCAGACCGGAAGCATAGTCCCGATAGGCCAGCGTGGGCGTGCCGCTCAGGAAACCAGTCAGTCCCGCGACCGACAGGCTGTAATCCCGGTCGGCATTGAACTGTGCCAGTGCGGACTGCGCCTGTTGGAGTGCGGCGTTTTCTGAAGCTGTGAAAAACTCGTTCTCCAAAGCGGCCTCCTGTGCGGAGGCGCTGTCCTGCGCGGCAGCGCGCGCGGTCAGTCTTGCCTGACCAAGTGCGTTCAGACCGCTGCGGTACTGATTGTCGATGGCGATGCGGCTGGTTTCAGCCGCGCCCGAGGTGGCGGCGGCGCCCCGTGCGCCCATATTCAGCCCAAGCGCGGCAAGCTTTTCCTCGTTGGAAATGACGGATTGGCGCGCATTGATATCGGTCTGCGTCATGCCTGTGGTGTAATCGGTTTCAATTGCGGACAGGTTCTTCTGAAGCTGCTGCTGGATGCGTGCACGTGCTGCTTCCAAGCGTTGGAGGCGCGCGTTTTCTGCTGTGTCGTATAGTTGGCTCACCTCACTGCCGCCGCTTTGCGTGCTGGAAACCGAATAGGGACGGTAAGAGCCGTTCCAGGTGGAAACAGCGTCGTTGGATGCAACCTTGCCTGCCAGCCCCTCGGATTCGATCTTGTTCTGACGCTCAGCCAGCAGCTGCTGCCGTTCACCGGCGTCCTGCGTGTTTGCAATCGCCTCGGCGTAGTCGAAGTTGTCCTTATAATTGGATGCCATATGGAATGTCCTCCTTTCTCAGATGATAGTCTGCCCGGTTGTCCATCGAATGGTCAACGCCAGCAGGCCAAACGGTTCGTCCGGACGGTCATTGCCGATGCGTACAGCGAGCAGCGGCATGCGGTGCTGCCGGTAGCGGGTGCGGTAACTCAGCGCACCCGGAATGCAGCGGAAGGAAAAGCGAGAGAAATCCAGCGTTTTGAAGGAAAACAGATCCATGTTGCGCGAGAGCGCAAGCACCTTGCCGTCCTCGCTTTCATACTGCACGGTTGCGCCGGAGCGTGAGTGCGGCATCAGCGTGGGGATCACGTCGCGCACGGTTTTGCCTCGTCCCCAGTCGCCGAGCGGCAGGGTAGGGGTGCGCCAGTAAGCGTCGATGGCAGCATCGTCATCGCAGTAGGCGTCATCCTCTTCCGCCTGCCGAAAACGGCATAGCTTGCCATCCGCCGTGCCGAACCACAATTCGTCATCTAAAACGGTCAGACATTGCGCGGGCACATTGGTCCAGTAAAACCATGCAGGGCTGCCATCGGTGTCGGCAATCGTCCCGTCCGCAATATACACATGCTCGTTGACGACCAGATAGTATTTGCCTTCAAACACGATCGCGCAAGCGTTTTCCAGTCCGGACTCGGTCTCCAAACGCGGTGTGATCGCGTCCGAGATGGAGCGGATGGTGCGCTGCTCGGCAACGCTGGTGCCGAATACACCCTGCACACCGTGAGCCGACAGAAATACCGGCAGGTCATTGAGGGTGGCAAAGCTGCGCGAACAGACCGCTCCTTCGCCCTGTGCGCCTTGCGTCAGCGGATAGAGTGCCGTACCGTCATCAGAGAGGGTGAAGGTGCGGCGATAGCTGGCTGATTCCTGTGCGTCGCCCGATTTGACAATGAGCTGGCTTTCGTATTGCTTGAGATAGCCGACGATGGCAGAGGCATCCGTGCCCATGCGGGTATAGCCGGTATCGGGGAAGTAAGTCGGGTCATACAGGCCGCTCTGCCAGTCGCAGGCAGGCTCGTCCGGATTGCCCGCGAGAAACACGCGGGTATCGTTTTTGCCGCCATATAAGCCAGCGAAACGGCAGTGGTTAATTTTATCAGCATAACCCTCAACGGTCTTGGAAAAGGTGATGGCGACGTTTGCCAGTCCGTTTCCGTTGGCGGGCGGAGAGGCAAGCGTTATTACACCGTTTGAACGGTTGACAGATGAAACCGTTACCGCTTTTCCGTCTACTGCCGCAGTCACTGCGGCATCATCCAAATCCGTTGCATCCACCTGAAACTGCGTGGCAGTCCCGTTGCCGAGAAAGGTGTTGATGCGCTTGGGGGTCAGCAGATTGACCGCTTCATAGCTGGTGCCGCCGCCGGTCGGCTGGGCGGAAATGGTGGTGGTCGGGACATACGCGATGTCCTGTACGCGCACGGCTTCCCATCCGTCTTCGGATGCTTTGCGGCGCACGGCGCGGAAGGCCTGGCCGTCAAGCAGGTAGAGCACGCCGTTCATGATGAACGACTGAGAAAAATCCTCCTTCATGTCCGAGCACAGCTCGGTCTGCGTACCGTCCGACTGCCGGATATACAGCTTTTTTCCCGCGTGCACCACACAGCCACCGCTGTCCGGCAGGGGAAACAGGCCGTAAACCGGTGCGTCATAGGTGTGCTTGGTCTGCCAGCCCGTTCGCTTGACCAGATAATCGTTCTGATCGCAGATGAGGTTCTGCATGTCGGGCGAGCGCGAGAGCGACAGCTTGGTCGGATGGGTGCGGAAGTCCACGCCGCCGAAGCTGCTCACAACAGTTTCATGCACGGTTTCAGGCTGTGGAAATTGATAGGCGCGCATCAGATCATCTCCTGTACGGCGGTCAGCTGCGCAGGACAGTGGCATAGCAAACGTTCAGCGTATTCCGAGGCTGCCCAGTTGAACTTTGCCTTATCGTCATCCGCTACGAGCAGCGCCGCCAGCCCATACGGGAAGCATTCGCTGACAAGGCAGCTGTCCGCAGGGATTTCCTCCTCCAGCGTGGTAAGACGCGGCGGCACGGTAAACGGCTCTTCGCGCTGCGCCGTACGAAGCGCATTGATTTCGCGCAGACTGTTGATCAGCAGCTGATTAAGTGCGCCGAGCGCAAACTGTTCGTAATATGCGCCGGTGTCAAGCGTTTCGCCTAGCAGATTGAGCGCAGCGGTGTAGCATTCGGTTCCTGTCATAAAAGCTCCTTTCCTCCGGTTGCAGTTACCGGAAAGCGACGGCTGCGGCCACTGCCGGAGCAGTGGCCGAACAGCCGATAGCGGGTCAGCCTGCGGCCACAGGGGACGGATATTTGCCCTCTTCGGTCGCAAAGGCACGGATCTGACAGCCCTCCTCGGCGGTGAGCTCGGTTTCTGCCACATAGTCCTTGGCGGAATCCGAGTAGCGCGGGTCGGAGCCGTCCAGTGTATAGCGGATCGTGCCGGTGCCGGTGATCTTTTTGCCCGAAATGCTCGGCGCGGCGGAAATCGAACCGGATGCCACCAGCGCATACACACCGCCGCACTTGGCGCCCAGCACATAGGCATCGTAATAGTGACGGCCTTCGATCAGCGCACCGGACACGCCGACCGGGTCTTCGTGCACCTTGGCATCCGCGATCTTGTACGGCATGAGCACCGCATCCTTGTGCGTGACGAGGAAATAGACGTTTTCGGGCAGGTAGGACTTCGGCACACGCACGACGTTCATGCCGAACACCTCGCCGCAGACACCCTTGGCGATGGACTGACGCGCGAGCACGTCAACACCTGCGAACTCATCCGAGGTGCAGACCAGCTTGTACATTTCACTGGTCAGATACAGATAGCGGTTGTCGTCCGGCACCAGCGCGTCGTCCAGCGCCTGCGAAGCGTCCGCGATCTTGGAGATGATATCGCTCTTGGTCGGTTTTTCGCTTTCCGCCAGCGTGCCCGCCATGGTGACAAAGCGCTGGAACGCATATTTGTCTGCCGCCGGGGTGGACTTTTCGTTCAGCTGCAGGCGCAGCATGTCGGCCGCATTCTTGACCAGATTCTGGTCAAGGTTGTTGCCCTTGTCGATGGTCAGCGTGAACGCCTTGTCCTGCGTCATGGTCAGTTCCTGCACCACGTCCTGCATTTCGGTCACGTCGCCGTAGCGCTTGAGACCGCCGTCGCGGTCGTAATCGACCTCTTCCACCGTGATCGGTGTATATACCTTGAGGGTCTTGACGCCAGTCAGGTCGAAGGTCTCGGCGGTCTTGCCCTTGATGAAGGATGCGCGGGTGAATACTTCTGCAATCTGGTCGGAATATTTGGTTGCAAGATTGATAGCCATAAGTATAATACCTCCTGATTATACGATTTGTTTACTTGCCCAGCAGCGCGAGCGTCACCGGATCGACACCGGCGGGTTCGCCGTCACTCTGCGCGGGGCCGACCGCCGCGCGGCGGTTCTTCTGGTTCATTTCGAGCGCGGCCAGCTCGTCCTTGAGCGTCAGGATCTCCCACTTGCGGTAGGCCGAGACGAGTGAGCCTTCCTGCTGCGCCCATTCCCATACCTGCGGTGGGATCTCGTCCGGACGCACATCGGGATACTCCTCAACGAACGCCGCATAGATCTGGCCATTGGGCATGCCGTTTGCCGCGCGGTTGCGGCGGATGTAGGCGTTTTGCTTAGACAGGCCCAGGCTTGCCGCCTGAATCAGCTCGTCCAGCGTCAGCTGGCGCATTTCACCGTCCACCGGGACGGGAAAGGTCTGCTGATTCCCCTGTGCCGTCGGGTCGCCGGGCATGGTCTGCGCGTTCTGTGCCGTGCCGGCTGCAAACGGATCGACGGCTGCGGTCGGGGCTGCACCGGTCGTCTGGTTACTGGTTGTTTTCTGTCTGGTTTGCATTTGTATTTGCCTCCTTTTGCTGCTGTCGCTGCATGCGGAGTGCGTGCAGCAGGTCGTTTTTGCCGCGCACCTGATAATCAGGCACGTTTTCCAGATAGATCAGCGGGTCGGTGATGACGCCGCTCTCGAGCAGATGATCGTTGGTCGTGGTCTGCATGGTCTCCGACCAGTAGCTTGCTGCGCCCACATCCACCTGCAAGCGCAGATCCTGTCCGGCGATGGTCGAAAAGTCGAAGCTCTGCCGGTAGGGTGTTTCGCCCGGCTCGTCCGCGACCACGACCGTGCGCACGCCGTAGTGCGCGCCCATCAGGTCGAGGAAGATGCGCGCCCAGTCCTCGGTGAAGCGGTAGAACTCCATCTTGGTCAGCTCGAGCGGGGCTGCGGTTGCGTTCTGCACCGCCACGATAGCCGAGGTGTTGTCCGGCTTTACCGTGCCGAGCGCGGCTTCGCTCGCGCCCATCAGCTCGGCGGTGTCGTTCATCATCTGTTTGAGCAGCGACAGTACCTGCGAGGAGATATCGGGTGCCTTGAACGCGGTCGCAATCGCTTCGTTGGGATTGCCGCGCATGCCGACCGCCTTGCCCACATCATTCGACCACCCATTCGGGAAACGGGTCATGTCGTAGATGATTTTGGGGAAGGCCACCTGCTTGATGCACTGCACATACATCGAATACAGCTTGTTGATGGCGATCTGGTTGGGGATGGCTTCGGTCAGCGGGCTTTCGCCGTGGCACGAGCCGCGCACGCGGTTCCAGCACAGGTGCGTGACCGGATAATAGCGGTAGGGCAGCTCCTTTTCGCGCATGACGATTGCGGTGCGCGTGGTTTTGGTGAACGCGATGCCGTTTTCCGTTCGGCGCATGTGCAGCAGCACGGTCACACGGTCGTTTTCGCCGTTCAGGCGATAGCGCAGATAGTCCTCGGTGTCGTCCGGGACGATTGCCTCCGCTTCTGCCGCGGACAGACCGTTTTCGCGCGCTTCCTTGCGCACCTCGTCCACGTCGCGACGCATGGCAAGAATCAGATACGGCTGGCGCTGTACCTCGTCGCAAGCGGGATTGCCGAAGCACACGTTGGTCGAGTCGATCAGCTCAGCCACGATATCGCCCTTGACCGCCTGTCCGGTTTCGAGCGCGGGGTCAAAGTGCATGTAGAAGCATGCGTCGCCGTCGACACAGGCATTTTTCAGCAGCGGACGGCCAAGCGCTTTCACGCCCGAGCGTTCGATGGCCGACGCGAACGCGCGCTCCAGCACACGGGCGGTTTTGCGGCCTTCGTCGTCCATATCGAACGGCTGGGCGCGCACCGCCACATCGTCCGAAACCAGCATGGACACAAACAGGTTGACGCAGCGGCGCAGCACATTGAAAATCAGCGGGTCGAGCGACTGCACGCGCAGTCCCTCCCACTGTCTGCCGAGGTAAAACGCCTCGTTGCGGCGCACACGGTCATACAGACCGATCGAGCGCTTGTAGTCGCGGTCGCGCTCGTATTTGCGCCAGATGGCGGTGGGGGATGGATCAAATTTCATCGCTGCTGTCCTCCCGTCCATAAGCCATCAGTGCGGCAAGATCGCGGCTGAGCGCATCGTCTGCGGGTGCGGGCGTGTCGCTGTCGCCCTTTGCGGGACGCTGCGGCAGCCGCAGCCCGCCGGACACGACCGCGCCGGTCAGCACCAGCAGCGCCGCGCCGAGGCAGTAAAGTAAAATGGTCATTGGGTTCCTCCTTTTAATAGGCGAGAAATGCGCCAATTTCGCAGTCATACATGGTTGGCTGCACGGGTGCGGGCGGCTCGTAAACGGTCGCGGCGTAACCGCGCAGCGCGTCGGGCGCGTGGGTCAGCTCGTGCGGCGTGTTTGCCACGTCGGACGGATTGCGCGTATCATGCTGCAAGGCAGGCAGCGTGCGGATCAGGTTGCGGCAGGTGTCGAAGATGGTCAGCCGCGGGCGCGGCTGTCCCTGTTCGTCCTTGCGCGGGGCGAGTAGTTCATGCAGCGCCAGCCAACCGGCAATGCGCTCGTTGCAGCTTTTGTCAAAATCCAGCCCGCAGTCCGCAAACAGTTCGACCGCGCTTTTGCCGGTCTCCTGCCGCCGGTTCCATAAGTCGGGCGGGGCAAGCCGGCAGTCAATATGCTCGCCGGACAGTTCACACGACAGAATCGCCGCCGCCGCTTCCGAGATAATCAAACCGGGCTGATATAATTCTCTGTATACGATGCTGTACCCGTCCGGGCTTTGTGCGATCCAGAGCGCTGCCAGCATGTCCAGACCGTAATCGATCGTCAGATACCGCCGCCAGTCCCGCGGGATGGCGTGCGGTTTGACAACATGCAGGGCGGGGCTGAACTCGCTGAAGTACCGCCCCTCGTCCAGCTCCCACACACCGTCGAGCAGCGCCCGCCGGTCGCGTACAGACAGCAGCCGCAGCCGCTTTTCGTATCCCGCATCCGCACGGCGCAGGAAGGGGTTGTCCGCAAGTCGCGCGGGCAGGAACAGCCGCGAGCCGCCGTCGAACTCAGTTTGAGTGCCGGGCGGCATCGGGTCGATGTATCGCGCCTTGACCCACTGGTGGCCGACACCGCCCGGATTGGTCGTCGACTTGACCTGCTTGGGGAATGGGTTTGCCCCGCGAACACGCGAAATCAGATAGGTGAACTGGCTTTCGGTGAAGTGGGTCAGTTCGTCAAAGCGCAAAACGTCGTATTCTGCGCTTTGATACTTGGTCACATCGCTTTCCGCGTCGCAGTAGCCGAACTCCAGCACCGAACCGTTTGTAAACTGCCAAAGATGGTCGCTGACCTTGTAGCTGGCGATCGCCTGTGGGAACAGCCGCAGCGAGGCAGGCACGAGCGAGCGCTCCAGCTCCGGCATGGTGCGCCGCAGCATGAGCTGCCGCGAGCCGGGGTAGCTTACGGCGAAGCGCAGCGCGTCGAGCAGCTGTCCATGGCTTTTGCCGCCGCCGGCTGCACCGCCAAACAGCGTTTCAAACGCGTCCGACTGGATAAACGCCGCCTGACGCCGGGTCACGGGGAATTCGTATCGTCCACGATCCGAAACACGATCTCGACCGGCGCAGCTTCCTGCTCCGCGCCGACCAGCATCGCACCTTTGCCGACCGTCCGGTCGAGGATCTCCTTGATCGCGCTCAGGCGGCTGTTCGCCGGTGCGTCGGCATCCCCGGCGATCTCGTAGAGCATCTCGACGAGTCTCCCGGGGTCGTCTGAACTTCGCAAGATGGCATCAGCTCCTTTTGGGATGGATTTGCTTGTCTTCCCGTGAGTCAAAGAATAGCCGAGAAAGGGGAGAAAAACAAGAACAAATGTTTGACCCTTTTTCGGGCTTGCAATTTATTGCCTGCTGCGGTATCCTGAATAGGAAATGGGATTATACAGGGGGAAAAAGAAACATGCAGAATATCAAACTGATCGCGCTCGATCTGGACGGAACGGCGCTTACGCCGGAAAATACGGTGTCTGCGGCGACGATCGACGCCGTGCGTCGCGCGCGTGAGGCGGGAGTGCATGTCGTGATTTCGACCGGACGCATCTGCGGCGAGGCGCGTGATTTTGCCGTCCAGATGCAGGCGGATGATCTGATGGTGACGGCGGGCGGCGCGTCCATTTCGCGCGTGTCGACCGGACGGTGCATGATGCGCATGTCCATGCCGTGGGAGCCTGCCGTGCGTGCGGCGGCTGCAGTTGAACGCATCGGACTGATGGTCATGGTATACGTCGGGGAGACGCTGCTTATCACACCCTATGACGAAATGGAGTTCGGCAAATACAAGTCCAACGAAGGTTATCTTGCGGTCAAGCGGGTCGTGCCGTCGATTGCGGAGTTTGTGGCCGAGGGACATGTTTCGGTGGATAAGATTTTCGCCCGCAGCAAAGACCCGGTCACGCTGAGCATGGTGCGCGATCAGATTCAGCAGATTCCGGGCGTGCGCGTGATGAGCTCAGCGGCGGATAATATCGAAGTGGTCACGCCTGCGGCAGACAAGGGCACGGCGCTGGACATGCTGTGCTGCGAGCTGGGCACCGACCTGTCGCATGCCGCGGCGATCGGGGACAGTGAAAACGATCTGGAAATGCTGCGCGCGGTCGAGTTGCCGATCGCCATGGGCAACGCCAACGACGCAGTCAAGGCGATCTGCAAGCGGCAGACGCTGACCAACGCCGAGGACGGCGTGGCCGCTGCGATCGACCGTATTCTGGCAGAGAAAGGATAAACGTGCGAAACATGGCATTTTTGCGGAAAAAGGTGGTATCCTGCGCGCGGGTATGCTATAATAATTTCGTATGTAATATTTGCCCCATCAAAAGGAGACATATCTAATGAGTTTATGGTTTGCGATTGTGCAAGGACTGGTGCAGGGCCTGACCGAGTTTCTGCCGGTGTCGTCATCCGGCCATCTGGTGCTGGTGCAGACGCTCTTCGGGGACGGCGTGGAGACCAACTATATGCTGTTCAATGTCCTGCTGCACTTCGGCACGCTGCTGAGCGTCATCGTTGCGTTCTGGAAGGACATCAAGGAGCTGTTTGTGGAGTTCTTTGGCTGGATCCATGACGGCTTCAAGATCAACGGCCATCCATACCGCCGGTTTATCGTCATGCTGCTGCTGACCATCGTGCCGATGTTTGCGATCCTGCCGATCAAGAGCACGCTGGAAGAGGCGTTTTCCTCTCCGCTGCTGGTCGGCATGCTGCTGCTCGTGACGGCGGCGGTGCTGTTCCTGTCGGAAAAGGCGCCGAAAAAGCACAAGACCGAGGAAAACGCCACCTGGCTGGATGCGCTGATCGTCGGCATCGGCCAGTGCTTTGCCGTTCTGCCTGGCCTGTCCCGTTCGGGCACCACCATCTGCACCGGTTTGTTCCGCGGCTTTTCGCGTGATTTTGCCGTGCGCTTCTCGTTCATCATGTCCCTGCCGGTCATTCTGGGCGCGAACATTCTGGAGCTGGTCGATGTGTTCAAGGACCCGGCGGCAGCCATGGGCGACGCATCCATCGCCTGCTATCTGGTCGGTATTGTAGCGGCGATGCTGTCCGGCCTTGCTGCTATCCGCATGGTGCGCTTTGTTTCCAAGCGCGGCAACTTCCGTCCGTTCGTGGTGTACTGCACCCTGATCGGTACCATTACCATCGTGGTGAGCCTGATAAAAATGATATGATGCCGTCTGCGGATGCCTATGCCGCAGCGGTTGGGAAAAGTTCCGGATAACGGGACTTTTCTTCGTACTGAACCGAAAAACACCGGCTGTCTGCCGGTGTAAGCCGCGCGCTGTGCCGCGCGGGAAAGCAAATAAAGCGAGGGAAAAACACGTTGGCTGCAAAGAAAACCACAACCAAAAAAACTTCGTCGCGCGGGAAAGCTGCCGCGCGGCGTGCGCCCGAGCCGGAGCCTGTCCTGTCCCGCGCCACATGGGGCGCTATCTGGGGCGTGCTCGGGCTTTTGTGCCTGCTGGCGATTTTGCCGATCGACGGCGTGCTGCTGGAATGGCTGCACCGTGGCATCGGCGCGATGATCGGCAAGGGCGCATACCTGCTGCCGTTTGCGCTGCTGGCGCTGGCGGGTCTGCTGTTTGCGCGGCAAAAGGGGCCGGTGCGGCTGCGCGGCGTGAGCATTGCGCTTCTGCCGTTGTTTTTCGGCGGTATTGTGCATGCATTTGCCTGTGCAAACGAGTATGATTTTTCGATGAAAACCTTGTTCGCCCTGCTGACGACCGGCATGGAGGGGAAGTCCGGCGGTTTGCTGGCGGGCGGCCTGTATATCGTGCTGGAGTGGGCCGTGTCTTCGGCGGGGGCGCTGCTGGTGCTGCTGGTGCTGACCGTCACGGCGATTCTGGTCGCCTGCCGCATCACGCCGCAGGCGCTGTTGGAGATGTTCCGCCCGCCGGAATACGAGTACGAGGACGAGGAAGAGCGCGAGCGCTATGAAGCGCCGCCCAAGCTGCCCAATGTGCATGAGGCAGTCAGCGCGCATGTGCAAAAGCGTGAGGAGCGCCGCGCCGCCCGCCGCAAGGCGGAGATCGACATTCCGATCGACACCGAGCCGCCCGGCGAGGACAAGCCGGGGGCGGATCCGGATGCGCCGGTGCGCCGCATGCACGGCAGCAAGCCGATGGCGCCGGATGAATATCTGCGCTCGCTGAAGGAAGAAACCACAGGCGAGCAAGTGAGCATCCTTGATCTGGTGGAAAACCGCGAGGAGGAGGAGACGCTGGTTGAATCGTCTCCCAAGCCGGAGAAACCCGAAAAACCGGAAAAGGCAGAGAAGATCAGCGAGGATGAACAGGCACAGTTGAGCGAGCAGATGGACGAGAACCAGAAAGCGCCCATGCCGGTGTACGATTATCCGCCGATCGAGCTGCTCACCAAGGGCAAGCATGCCTCGGTTGCGGGTGCGGAAGCCGAGCTGAAAGAAAATTCCGAGTGCCTGATCGACACGCTCGAATCGTTCAATATCGATGCGCAGATCATCGGTATCGTGCGCGGCCCGTCGGTCACGCGGTTTGAACTGACCATCCCGCGTGGCATCAAAATCTCGCGTATCACTGCGCTGGCGGACGATATCGCGCTGTCGCTCGGCGCGGCGAACGTGCGCATCGCGCCCATCCCGGATAAAATCGCGGTCGGCATTGAGGTGCCGAACAAGACGGTTAACACCGTGTTCATCCGCGAGTGTATCTCGTCCCCCGCGTTCACCAATGCGCGCAGCCGCCTGTCCTTTGCCGTCGGCAAGGACATCACCGGCAAGCCGGTGATCGGGGACATTGCCAAGATGCCGCATATGCTGATCGCCGGTACCACCGGTTCAGGTAAATCCGTGTGCATCAACTCGATGCTGATTTCGCTTTTGTACAAATCCACGCCCGAAGAGGTGCGCCTGATTATGGTCGACCCTAAAATGGTCGAGCTGGGCAACTATAACGGCATTCCGCACCTGCTCATTCCGGTCGTGACCGACCCGAAAAAGGCGGCGGGCGCGCTCAACTGGGCGGTGGGCGAGATGGAGCGCCGCTACAAGCTGTTTGCCGATCATCAGGTGCGCAATCTGGTCGGCTATAACGACCTGATGCGCGCCGAGCGCGCCAAGGCGGAAGCGGAGGAGAGCGCCGCGCCCGAACAATATCAGGTACTGCCGCAGATTGTCATTGTTATTGACGAGTTGGCCGACTTGATGATGGTCGCTGCCAAGGAGGTCGAAACCTCGATCTGCCGCATCGCACAGAAGGCGCGTGCCGCGGGCATGCATCTGGTCGTTGCAACCCAGCGTCCTTCGGCTGACGTTATCACCGGCATTATGAAGGCGAACATCCCGTCCCGCATTGCGTTTGCCGTGGCAAGCCAGATCGAGTCGCGCATCATTCTGGATACGACCGGCGCGGAAAAGCTGATCGGCAAGGGCGATATGCTGTATGCGCCGCTGGGTGAGGGCAAGCCCACCCGCGTGCAGGGCTGCTTTATTTCGTCCGACGAGATCGAAGCGGTCATCGCGCATATCAAGCAGACAAGCACTGCCGAATATAATGAGGAGATCCTCGAGCATATCGAACGGCAGGCCGAGCAGGTGGACAGCAAGGGCGGCGGCTCGTCCGGTGACGCAGGCGGCGACGAGGACGAGATGATTGAGGAAGCGATCGACGTCATTATGGACTGCCGTCAGGCGTCCACGTCCATGCTGCAGCGTCGGCTCAAGCTGGGCTATGCGCGCGCCGCACGCATCATCGACCAGATCGAAGAACGTGGCATCATCGGCCCGTCGGAAGGCTCAAAGCCGCGGCAGATCCTGATCACCAGAGACGAGTGGCAGGAAATGAAACTGCGGCGGCACGATATTCCATAACCATGTAAGGAGGAATCCCTATGTCTTTTACGAAAATCAACATTGCAGAACAGTCATTTAACCCGTTTGACCTCATCAGCAAGCAGTGGATGCTGATTTCCGCGGGTACGGAGCAGAAGTGGAACACCATGACCGCCAGCTGGGGCGGCGTGGGCGTGATCTGGGGCAAACCGTCGGCAACCTGCTATATCCGCCACAGCCGCTATACCAAGGAGTTTGTTGATAACTCTAAGTATTATACGCTGTCTTTTTTACAGGATGGTCATCGCGACGCACTCAACCTGCTGGGCACCAAGTCCGGCCGGGACATGGATAAGATGCATGACAGCGGTCTGACACCGGTCATGGTAGAGGGTCAGCCGGCTTTTGCCGAGGCGGAGTTGGTTCTGATTTGCCGCAAGCGCTGCAAGAGCGATATCGCGCCCGAGGATATCCTCCAGCAGGAGACGCTCGACAAGTGGTACGGCGATAAGGATTACCACACCATGTACATCGGGGAAATTGTCGCAGCGTATCGAGCGGAAAAGTAAAAAACGTCACAGATTGTTCACCAAACCGACAAGCCTTCGGGGCTATACTGGAAGAAGGGCAGCAGCGGAGCATGTCCCCGCTGTCTGCGTTCAGCCCGAAATCGGAGGGAATAGCAGTGAAGAAAAGAATATGCAGCCTGCTGCTGACAGTGACGCTCCTGTTGGGGCTGCTGCCGAGCGCTTTTGCAGGCTATGAAAATTTTACCGCGCAGACAACATATACGCCGGGACAGTTCACCGACGTGTCGGAGGATGCGTGGTATGCGGATAATGTGCGCGCGGCTTATGAATACGGTCTGATCAACGGCCAGTCCGCCACCCGTTTTGCCCCGGACAGCTCACTGACCGTGGCAGAGGCGATCAAGCTGGCGGCCTGCCTGCACAGTATTTATCACACCGGCAGCGCGGAATTTGCGTCCTCGTCGCCGTGGTACCAGACCTATGTGGACTATGCGCTGCAAAACGGCATCCTGACCGCCGCACGTTCGGACTATACGCAGCCCGCATCGCGCGCGGTGTTTGCCTCGGTGCTGGCAGCATCGCTGCCGGCGGAAGCGCTGACCGCCATCAATACGATTGAGGACGGCGCGATTCCGGATGTATCCATGTCCGCGTCCTATGCGGATGCGGTTTATCTGCTGTACCGTGCCGGTGTGCTCACCGGTTCGGACAGTGCGGGCCGTTTTATGCCGTCCAGCACGATCAAGCGCAGCGAGGCAGCCGCCATCGTCACCCGTATGGCGGACCCAAGCCTGCGGCGCACGGTTTCGATTGCAGCATCAGCTGAACTGACGGCAAGCGAAATTTACGAACGGTGCATGCCTGCGGTGTTCAAGTTGTATTCCTATGATGCGCGCGGCAATGTGCTCAGCATGGGCAGCGGCGTGATCATCAGCGCGAACGGAGACGCGGTCACCTGCGGGCATATCGCCAACGGTGTGCAGCGCCTGGTCGCGGAAATGATGGACGGCACCAAGCGCGAGGTCACCATTTACGATATCGATACAACGGCAGACATCTCGCACATCCGTGTGGTGGGCAGCGGCCTGCCTTATCTGGAAACCTCGAATGAGGTGCAGGCGGGGGACACTGTTTACGCGCTCGGCTATCCCGGCGGCGGCAGCGCAAAGGTGACCACCGGCGTTGTGACCGACCCAAAGAATCAGGATTATCTGACAACGCTCATTGAGAGCACCGCGTCGGTCATCAGCGGCAATTCGGGCGGCGCACTGGTGGACGCGCAGGGCCGTCTGATCGGCGTGACGGTCAGCAGCCGCGGCAGCGGCACGCCCTCGTATTCGGTGCCGATTTCGGTTCTGGAAACGCAAGAGGGCAGCACGGCGGTCAGCCCGGCGGTTTACACCAGCACGCATCAGCCGGATGCTTCGAATTGCTATGAAAAGCTGTATCCCGTGCCGGATTTCGGCGCGGTCACCGGTGTGCCGCTGCTTGGCAGCATCAAGGATCGCGGCACAACGTATTTCTATTACCGCTTGTCCGACCTGAGCGGGGACGGCACGCAGCAGCTGCTGCAATACTATGCTGCACTCAATCAAAATACCTTCTATCAGTTCTCGGACGGCGTGTTTACCTCCTCGGCGGGGTATTTGCTGTCGGTCAAAATAGTCGAAACCACATATCGCGGTGTGGAGGCGCTGGGCATCTGTGTGTCCGGTATCTCCTCGCAGCCAATCGGCGGTCTTGTACAGGCCGCCGATCTTTTTTGTGCAAGGATTTGTGCATATTGCTGCGCTTTATGAACGTGTTCCGGCATTTCGTTTGATTTCACAAAAAGCGTGATAAAAGTGCTATATATGATAAATTTTTTAATTTTTTTGTTTAAAAATGCGAAAGAAATGATAAAATGTACAAGTGCAATTCCCTTGTTTTTGCTGAAATAGCAATAAAATACAGCAATATGCACAAGAAGTGGAGAGTAAATCGGTGAATTTCCACAATGGAACACGAAGCATCCTGCATGCTATAATATTCTTGCGTGACTGAAGTGTGTTTAAGAGAGCACCAAACGAAATGGAGGAAAAGACCCAAATGAAGAAGTACGTTTACATGTTCCCGGAAGGCAACGGAAAAATGCGTGAGCTGCTCGGCGGCAAGGGCGCGAATCTGGCCGAAATGACCGGACTCGGCATGCCCGTACCGCAGGGCTTTACCATCACCACCGAGGCCTGCACCCGGTATTATGAGGACGGCAAGACGATCTATCCGGATATTCAGGATCAGATCCTTGAGTACCTCGATAAATTGGAAAAGGTCACCGGAAAGACGCTGGGCGATCCGGAGAAGCCCCTTCTGGTTTCGGTTCGTTCGGGCGCGCGCGCTTC